>JAJZDO010000823.1 GCA_021805955.1 Acidobacteriota bacterium | reverse complement strand
CAGCGAACCGCCATAGTTCTGGTTGCGCAGCGGCAGTTCGTGCGCAGCCGGATTCGCAAACGGCGACACCACCGCCAGCGCCTCGTTACGGTTGTAGTAGTAGGCGTCGCCATGAAATTCGTTCGTTCCCGACTTGGTCGAGATATTCAGGTTGCCGCCCGGGCTGCGGCCCGATTCGCTGTTCCCCGTCGTCTGCAGCGAATATTCGTCCAGCGCCTCCACCGGATACACCACGCCGGCGATGCCGCTGATGCTGCCCTGGTTGACGGCATTCACATTCAGATACAAGTCGTTGTTGTCCGTGCCGTCGATCGTGTAGTTGAGCTGGTTGTTGCGCATGCCGTTCACCGAACCGGAGTTGTTATATCCGGAAAAGGCCACGGAACTACCCATCAACTGCGTAAAGTCACGACCGTTCAGCGGAACATCCTGCAAAGATTTCCCTTCGATCGCCGTCGTCTGCACTTCGCTCGTCGTGTCCAGTGCGAGTGCGTTGGCCGCCACCTCCACAGTCGTTGCTGTCTGGGCAACACCCAGCTTGATCGGCAGCGTGTACACCTTGCCGGTCAGCACCTGCACGCCGTTCACCTGCTTGATATCAAATCCCTGCGCTTCAGCCTTTACGGTGTATGTGCCCTGCGGAAGGTCGTTGAACGAAAACTCGCCTGCCGCAGAAGAAACCGTCTGCAGCACGGTTGAAGTCGCCACCTCTGTGGCCGTTACCTTTGCCCCCGGCACCGCCGCTCCTGTCGAATCCGTCACTGTGCCATTGATGCCGCCGCGATATACCTGCGCAAAGGCAGGAGCAGCCACAAGCAGCAAAACCGCCAGAAGAATTGCCAAATACCGATTCAAAACTCGAGGAACACTCACTGCGCGCATTCATCCTCCTTAAATCAATGAACCATCCGTCAGCGGCGACAGGCATGCTCTGCTCGGTATGCTGCCGAAGACGAAGTTTATAGAAATGGAAAAACCATCCTGAAGATGCACGACGTAGCATCGCAGGGACGACGAGAAAATTTCAGGAAACAAGGAACCGTGAGACAGATGTTTTTCGGAAAACAGTTCGAAAAGACTGCCCCCAAGCGCCCAACAGCAGTAGCGGAACAACGTCAGAGGATCGTGAACAACAGGGGAAATATTGGTTAAATTAACCTAATCATAACGAAAGTTTGCTTCACGTCAATAGAATTCTTTCGTCGCTCCGCTCGGCTATCGCGCAAAACCCCTCGGCTTTCCGGAATCCCGTTGAAAACTCCCTTCTTGCCTGCTTCATGCACAAAGACTAGCAACCGGTGCGACAACGCTCACTGCTCCCAAAATGTGAGCGCGCGCTGCGAAACCAGAAGATGAGATCAGGAATCGTCGCGGAGACACATCACCCCCGCCAAGACCGCCCAGGCAACCCGCAGTCTCCCTCGTCAGTCTCTCGTCTCTTGGAATCGATACATTTTCGGCGTTGCGTCCGTGCGGAGGGTTGCCTCTGGCAGCGGCACGCGTCTAACTCACGGCGCACGTTGAACCCTCTGCGTGCGTCTTTCCCTCGGCGCGCATCACAGAGCCACGCTCCCAGGCTTACAATTCACGGAGTAGTCATTCAGGACGGAGCACGGATGAGAATACTTGTTGTCGAAGACGACACAACCAATCGGGAGTTTCTGCGACGGTCGCTGGAGGAAAACAGCTATCAACCCGTGCTTGCCGACAGTGCCGAGCAAGCCGAGCAGGCCATTCAGACCGTCGAGATCGATGGTGCCATCATCGATCTGATGCTGCCCGATGGCGATGGACTTTCGCTCATCCAGCGATTAAAAGCCGGTGGACTCAAAGCGCCGGTGCTGATTCTCTCCGCCAAGCGTTCTGTCGATGAACGCGTCCTCGGACTCGAAACGGGCGGCGACGATTACCTGACCAAGCCCTATGCCATCACAGAGTTGCTGGCGCGGCTGCGCAATCTGATGCGCCGCACCGAAACGCAACCACCCGAGACGAAAACCGTGCTCCAGGTCAAGGACCTGAAGATGGACCTGCTGCGACGCGAGGCCTCGCGAGGCGACCAGGTGCTCGACCTGACCACCCGCGAGTTCGCGCTGCTGGAGTTCCTCTGCCGCAACGCCGGACGCATGGTCACGCGCTCGATGATCCTCGATCAGGTCTGGGGCATGCGCATTGAACCAGAAACCAACGTCGTCGATGTACACATCTATCGACTCCGAAATAAGATGGAGCGGCGCGGAGAACGGCCGTTGCTGCGCACCATTCGTGGTATGGGCTATGTCCTCAACGACAACTAAAACCGGCGTGACCGCGGCCTGGCGCATCTCGCTGGGCAGCACCATCGTCTTCGCGCTCGGCACCACCATCGCTTTTCTGCTGCTCCATCACTACGTCGCGCAAGAGATTCAGCGACGCAGCGATGCCTGGCTGACCGGTGAAGTCAGCGTGCTCACCGATGTTGCCGAAAAAACTCCGCGCGGCGCTTTGTACGACCGTATCGTGGATGAGATCGCCGAGCTGGCCACCAAGGAAGTGCCCGTCGGCCGTGGGCCAGTCGGCGACCCCTCCCGTGCAGTTTTTTTCCTGGAAACCGATGCCCACTCTGAACTGAAGCTTTGGGTCGGCCCCGGCGACGGAGCCATCTTCCTGCAGGCTATTCAACAAAGTCGATTCACTCCCGAACATCCCGTGGAACTGCCCGTCGCTCAATTTCCCATTCCATATCGCGTCGTCCAGTACATAGCTGACGACGGCAGCCGCATCTATCTCGGCATGTCGGAGCGAAACGACCGTCAGGTTCTGGACAGGCTGCGCACCTGGTTCCTGGTCATCTTCATCGCCATTGTTC
>JAJZDO010000345.1 GCA_021805955.1 Acidobacteriota bacterium | reverse complement strand
TGACGATTAACTCCCCCGCGAACGTGCTGTGGGCCATGTACCTGGTGGTGGCGGAGCAGCAGGGCGCGGACTGGAAAAAGATTTCCGGCACGCTGCAAAACGACATCCTCAAGGAATACATCGCACAGAAGGAATACATCTATCCGCCCGCGCCTTCCATGCGGCTGGTGATCGATACATTTGAGTTTGGCTCGCTGTTCACGCCGCGATTCAATCCCATTTCCATCTCCGGCTATCACATTCGAGAGGCGGGCGCGACGGCGCTGCAGGAACTGGCGTTTACGATTTACGACGGCGTGGAATATGTAGAGTGGGCGCTGCGCCGCGGCCTCGATGTCGACGATTTTGCGCCGCGCCTCAGTTTCTTTTTCAACAGCCACAACGATTTCTTTGAAGAGATTGCGAAGTTTCGCGCGTCGCGGAAGATTTGGTATCGCCTGATGACGGAGCGCTTCGATGCCAAGCTGGCGCGCTCGCAATGGATGCGGTTCCATACGCAAACGGCAGGCGTATCGTTGACTGCGCAGCAGCCGATGAACAACATTGCGCGGGTGGCGATTCAGGCGCTGGCCGCAGTGTTGGGCGGAACCCAATCGCTGCATACGGATTCCTACGACGAAGCGCTCGCACTGCCGACCGAGGAAGCGGCGCGCATTGCGCTGCGCACACAACAGATTTTGGCGTATGAGTCCGGCGTCGTGGACACCGTCGACCCATTAGGCGGCTCTTATTTCGTCGAAACTCTAACCTTGAAAATGGAACAGGGAGCGTTCGAATATTTTGCCAAGCTGGATGCGATGGGCGGGATGGTGCATGCCATCGAGCAGGGCTTCCCGCAGAAGGAATTGGCGGAATCCAGCTATCGATATGCGCGCGCTGTCGAGGCCAAGGAAAAGATCATCGTCGGGGTGAATGATTTTGTGGTGGAAGAAACGCCGCAGGAGATTCTCTACATTGGCGAGACCGTGCGCGAGTCGCAAACGGAAAAGTTGAAGCGCCTTCGTGTCCGTCGTTCGCAGTCAGAAGTCACCCGCCGTTTGAGTGCGCTGCGTCAGGCCGCCGCCCGCGAGCCACAGGCGGAGAAAGGGAAAATCTCCGACGCCAACACCATGCCGTATATTCTGGATTGTGTCCGCGCCTACACCACCATCGGCGAAATCTGCGCTGCGCTGCGCGATGTGTATGGGACCTATGAAGAATCCAGTTGGACCTAACGGCACAATTCCCTTCAAAATACCCGGGTGTTTTCATTGACTATTTTTTTTAACGCGAATTTACTGGGGAAGCAGTAGACAACACCCTAGGAGATGAGAAATGAATCAGCGTGAGGAGCAACATTCCCAATTGAAGCGCCTCGACCGGGAAAAATCCTGGATCGAGGAAATATTGAGGACCAATGTAATCAAAGATGTTGTTTGGTCTGCGATTTCACCCGCGGATAGCCTTTCGAACAAATTCACGTTTCAAATGCCAGGCTATCCACCACGTGTTTTTTTTGATCATTGTTCCTTTTGGAATGACAAAGTTGCATTTACTGAAGTCATCTTAAAGGAGCTTCGGGAAGCAGGCTGGAACGGGCAGTGACTTTCGATTAGCGTTTAAGTTAGAGCTTAAACAAATTTTATCTGGCAGGTGTTTGTAAATGTCGAAATCCGAGACCTCGCCGATCCGCGTGCTGGTGGCGAAGCCAGGACTGGATGGTCACGATCGCGGCGCCAAAGTGATCGCGCGCGCGCTGCGCGATGCTGGCATGGAAGTCATCTACACCGGACTGCGCCAGACGCCGGAGATGATCGTGAATGCGTCGATCCAGGAAGACGTGCAATGCATCGGGTTGAGCATTCTCTCCGGCGCGCACAACGCGATCGTGCCGCGATTGATGACTCTGCTGAAAGAGCGCGGAGCGGATGACATCCTGGTGGTGCTGGGCGGGACGATTCCCGCGCAGGACATCGATTTCCTGAAACAGCAAGGCGTGGCAGCAATCTTCGGGCCGGGAACGCCGCTGGAAACCACGGTGGAATTTATCCGCTCGCACGTGAAGCCGCGCGGCCTCGCCGCCTAGCCGGCGTGCGTACTTGTCCCGTGCCGCGGAAGTGACTCACGCCGCGTGTCCTCAGAAATGCGAACGCCGCATTGCGCGACTGCTCTAGGTTCACGCAATTCAGTGAATCTACGCCTATTTGGGCGGAAAATGATCGAGCATTTTATCAACTGCGTCCTTGACCTTTTTCTCCTCGCCTTTTGTGCTCTTCAGAACGTTGTCCTCCGTCGCTTGTCCGCGCCAGATGATCTTCTTTGTTTTTGCGTCGATCATGTCCACAGTCAGGATTCCCATGGTCACCGGCACTTCGGTGGTCGTGGTATCTTCCATGCCCATATCCCCCATGCCCATGCCCATATCCCCCATGCCCATCCCCCAGCCGCCCCAGCCGTCACCACCACCACCGTAGCCGAAGCCGTTCGTTTGTACATCCTCGGTCTCCTGGGTCAGGAAGTGATAGGTGACCAGCAGATCCGGCGACTGCGAGGCGGAAACTTTTTGCAGGCCCTTCTTGGCCAGGTCCGCCTGCACATATTGCCCGACATACTGGCGGTAAAATGGATGGTTCGTGTCTTTACTAGGAATCCATTCATACGTTTTATCGCCTGTGAATGAGGCTTTTTTTGCCCAGTTGACTCGAACGGACTGCGCTTGCAGGATGGCTGGAAGGGCGAGCAGTGCGGCAACAGTCAATGCGAGCGGAAAAATTGAGCGACGACGACACGAAGGCTTTCTCACAAACTTTCTCCTTTTTCAGTAAAACTTATTGTTTGAGGCTAAACGATTGGATTGCGGGATATCTCTACT
>JAJZDO010000996.1 GCA_021805955.1 Acidobacteriota bacterium | reverse complement strand
CCGCATCCTCCGCCCCGGCATCGCCAGCGCATTCGGTCACCTTCCCACTCCCAACGCAGCTCTCCGACGCTGTTTCGATAAACTTGAACTGGAAATCAAAGTCTGGGCCGACAAGGCAAAACTGGCGACTTAAAACTTGACACATTTACCACAAGTTCCTTACTTCAAGACCTCTAGGTTGCCAGGAAAGAGCCGTTCTTGGCGCGACCTATCGTTATGCAAATCGACAATGCTTCTCTCCCCAGACTGCACTATGTTCTTACTAGCCGGCGAATGGCGAGGCGGCCGGTTTCGACTGCGCGCGCGGTTGCCGTGAGAATCCGTCTCCACTATTGGCGATGACATCTCCGCATCAGACTTCACATCGCGGTATATGACAATCCGTCCCGAAATTGCAGACTGACGTTTTCCTGGAACGATAATATCGACAAGATTCATGGGGTCCGCCGCGGCGACGGCAGTTGTCTCGACGGTGCTTGGATCTGTCACCCGCATGCGAACTGAACGGAGAGATTCAATCGCTTCCGGCAGTGCATACTGCTCGCCGCCGAACCCACTCACAAATCGCCCGTCACGCACTTCGCCTCGTGCTTCCAGGCGCCGCAAAACTCCCAGCAATTCGCGCCAACTCGGCATCGTCATCTCGCGTTTCAGCAGGTCGCGAAACAAGATACCGTAGCGACGCAACAGTACCCAGGCTGCCGACTCCATGGCTGCATCATCGATGCGTGCTCTTTGCGAGGGCGTTTTACCGGTCGCCGCGTTGCGCAACAGGTACCAGCGTCCGGCTGCGCTGCGCACTCTTTTTCCAGGATTTTTCAATTGCTGAACAAACGCAGCCGACTTGCGCCTGGAATCCATGATCGCGCGTAGCTGGTCGAAGCCATCTGCGGCCGCCAAACCAGCTGCGGTAAGTTCCCAAAGCGCGTGCTCGACCTGTTCCATGGTCAGGTCGGTGGTTCGCTGTAACTCTTCCGCGAAGCATGCTCCGCGATCTTCCAGCCGCGTGCGAATTTGTTGTGCTTCACCGCTTAACGACTGGCGCAGCTTCCCTTCGTCGATAGCTTGATTTTCCAATACGGCGTCGAGCCACACTGCTGTTTCCCGAATATAAAAGGTGATGGGCGCCGTGCCAGTAGGCAGTACTCGGCGAGGAGTCGCGCCGCCTGCCGCCGACCATGCCGGATGCGGCGAGACACGGCCCCAGCCGACAGTGCCGGAAAGACACAATTGATCCAACCAGCGGGGATCGTACCCGGTGACGCGATGCGCCAGAAGGGATTGTTCCCACTCGACCGCCGGCGCTTCGAACCCTTCCAGTTGAGAGAGAGCTTGCAGCACGCCCTGCTCTCCGCTCAGCTGCGACTGCGGAGCCACATGCTGCCAGCCAAGCACCCAATGCATGTACACGGACGGCGATGCAGGCTCGATTTGCTTTCGCAGATGGCTGAGCGTGAGTCGGTGTATGCGCTGCAGCAGGCGACGCTCGCACCATTCGATATCGAAATCTGTCGAGAAGGATGTTGCTGTTGTTTCAAACGTTCCGCGCAGGATGGTCCCTTGCATTTCCAGCTCCAGCAGCTTCTGAAAAATATCCGAACTGGATACACCTAACAGAGATGTCAGCGAGCTTGCGGTCGCCGGGCCCAGAATCTGAAGCCATCCTTGCAACAACTTCATCACGGCGTTTCCGTATGCAACTGTATCGGTTACATTTGTACTCGCGGACAACAACAACGTGGCGTCAGCAAGATTTTCGTTGGCTACCCAGTGGCAATCCTGTTCAACCCGCAAGATTCGGGCGCGCCCGCTGCGCTCGAGTCGCTGCAGCAGGGACACCCAGTGATAGGTCTCTGGTCGCTGTAATACCGTCGAGGGCAATGCTATGACCTGAATTAGCAGATCATGCATCTCGTGCTCATCGCGCAGATCGGGCCAGCACTCTGCGCGGACAGCGGCAATTGCCGACGGATCGAGCCGTCCTGCCCCTTCCAACATGGTGGCGGGCAAGGTGCGGCGCATGGAAACGGCGCGCGCGCGGCGCTCCTCCAATGGCGCATCGTCGAGAAAGGCGTATGGATTCGCGTTCAGCAATTCGTGCGCGAACTGCGAGGGTGATGTGGTATCGATTGCGACGCAATGAATCGTACCTGTGCGGATGCCGTCGAGCACGCGCGTCAGGCCGGCAAGATCCATCGCTTCCCCAAGGACGTCTTTCATCACCTCGCGCACCAATGGGTGATTCGGAATTTCGCGATCCCCTTGAATGTTTTCAATGCAGGCCGCAACCTGTGGAAATACACTGGCCAGCAAATCGTCAGAGCGACTACGCAGAATTTGCGGTGCAACCTTCTTACCTTTGTGAAACCGTAATAGTTGCAAACTCCGCCCAGCCGCCCACGTCCAGCGCGACTTGAAGATTGGAGAGTCGAGCGCTGCCTGTTCCAGCAGTTCTTGTACTGTCTGTACAGTCAGGAACTGAAAGACATCGCTGAGAGGGAAGCTGTGCTGTTCGGCCAGCGAAATGCACAGACCATTGTCCGTCGCTGCAGCCTGCAACTCGAAGTTAAAGCCGCGACAGAATCGCTTGCGCAGTGCCAGGCCCCAGGCTTTGTTGATGCGTCCGCCGAACGGCGCGTGAAGGATCAACTGCATTCCTCCACCTTCGTCAAAAAACCGCTCTGCGACAATCGTGGTCAGCGATGGGATCGCGCCCAATGCAGCGCGGCCGGAGGCGATGTAGCCGATCATCTGCTCTGCGCCACAATCGCACACGCCGCAGTCTTTTTTGAGCCATGCTGCCGCTTCCGCCACGCCTGCATGCGATTGCGAGATGTGACCCGGCTTTAACTTC
>JAJZDO010000985.1 GCA_021805955.1 Acidobacteriota bacterium | reverse complement strand
TCTGATATTCCTCGCTGCGCAACCTTTGCCTGCACAGCAGCGCAAGTATGCCGGGGTGGTCACGGCCACCATCACTTGTGGGGATAACGGAGCGCCCGCGCGATACGCGTCTGTTACACTTGTCCCTGCTCCAAATCTTGCCGGGGGCGGGGCGCAGACAGGTGGAAGCCTGAAAAGCAGTACCGACTCTAACGGAAATGTGACATTCAATAACGTCTCCCCTGGGGTGTACTTTGTGGATGCCCAGTTTGCCGGATATCTTGAACCTCTACACCTTGTCTCAGATCAAGCCCTGCATAGCAAAGATCCGGATGTGCGCAGACTGGTGTTCGATCAGATTCCCAATGTGACTCTGGATAGCGCCTCCGCGCATGTGGCCTTCGCGTTAGAGCGAGGAGCCGCGATATCAGGCAAAGTGATCTACGGCGACAACGTTCCATTCCCGAGCGTCTTCATCACAGTGACTCGGGTAGAGGGCGCCGACTCCGGCCAACCAGGTGGCCGGACGGCGATAGACAGAAAAGACTTTCATGCCCGGGCCGAAACGGATGACCGTGGCTTCTATCGTGTGCCGGGACTTCCTCCAGGTACATATATTGCCTCCGCGAGGATGGGGATGAACCATTTGCAGGTTACAGGTACGACGCACAGCATTACGATGCTTACGACCCAGCCGGGCGATGTGAATCTTGTTTTCTATGCACCCGCAACTACGGAAAGGTCAAAAGCGCAAGAAATAAGCGTGGGGCAAGGGGAGGAGCGGCAAGATGTCGACCTGGTTGCCGATTTGTCTTCTCTGCACTCGGTCGGCGGCTACGTCCATAGCCAGGGAATGATGTTGGCGGGTGCTGGCCTTGAGATGGATGACCCACAGAACCCTGAAAATAGGCATGGTACGCTGACGGATGAAAACGGGTTCTTTCGCTTCGACCTCATCCCGCCCGGCAATTACAAGTTGATGGCTTACCCGCCGACGGGCGCGATCGACGGCGGCAGCAAAACGTTCAAACCTAAACCTGCGACCTCCCTATCTGTGGTTGTCACCGATGCAGACATACTGGACTTATCGATTAACCTCCCAGCGCAGTCCAATTAGCCGGTCAGTCAAATCGCGGGACAACGAGGCAGAAACAAGAATAATCCAGAGAGAAGTCCCTCTCGGCAGTCGAATCGCATCGCTTGCCTGCCGGGGCTCTATGATAGAGGCAGGACATGGGCGGACATTCCAGCAGCGATGTTGCCTCGCCCCGCATTGTTGAGGGCGCGGAGGACGCGCGGTCGGCAAGTGCGGATAGAGATGACGATTCCGTGCTGCTGCGGGTGGAGAACCTGCGCAAGGAGTACCGCAGCGGGTTGCAGCCATTGGTGTTATTCGACGGACTGAACCTGACGGTGCGGCAGGGTGAGATGATCGCGATTGTTGGCGAGTCGGGTGCGGGCAAAAGTACTTTGCTACATCTGCTGGCGGCGCTTGATCGCCCCTCTGCTGGTGACGTATACTTCGCCTCAACCTGGCTGGGAAAATTGACTGCAGGAGAGGCGGCCACCTTTCGCAACCGCGAAATTGGCTATGTGTGGCAACTGCACTATCTGTTGCCGGAATTTACGGCCCTGGAGAATGTGGCGATGCCGCTGCTCGCACGGGAAGAACCAAAACCGTCCGCCTTTGTGAAAGCGCGGGAACTGTTGCGCGAAGTAGGACTGGAAGCCAGGGTGAACCACCTTGCCGGGGAGCTTTCCGGCGGGGAACAACAGCGCGTTTCGCTGGCACGGGCGTTGGTCACACAACCCCGCCTGTTGCTGGCCGACGAGCCAACGGGCAACCTCGACAACCGTACGGCCGAAGCCGTGTTTGGCCTGCTGGAACGGCTGCACACGACGCATCGGCTGACCTCCATCCTCGTCACCCACAACATGGCAATGGCAAAACGTTGTGGACGCACGCTCCGGCTGCACGAAGGCCGGTTGCACGAAGTTTGGCTGCACTCGAGCGAGTCGGAAGAGGCATCCGCAGAGGGTCGCATTGCATCCTCCGATGCGCCGGGGCATCCAATTGTTCGTACCGCAGTTCCGGGCGCAAACCGCACCGGAACGGCATGAGCCAAGGGGGGAATATGTTCGAACGGTACACGGAGAAAGCGCGGCGCGTGATTTTTTTCGCGCGCTACGAGGCCAGCCAGTTTGGCTCGCCGTACATTGAAACGGAACACCTGCTGCTTGGACTCTTGCGCGAGGACAAGGCGTTGAGCAATCGCTTTCTGCGCTCCCATGCCTCGGTGGAATCGATTCGCAAACAGATTGAGGCGCATACTACGATTCGCGAGAAAGTTTCGACCTCGGTGGATCTGCCGCTGTCGAATGAATGCAAACGAGTGCTGGCGTATGCCGCGGAAGAAGCGGAGCGGCTGTCGAATAAACACATTGGCACCGAGCATCTGCTGCTGGGGTTGCTGCGCGAAGAAAAATGCTTTGCTTCAGAGATTTTGCTGGAGCGCGGGCTGAGGCTTTCCACGGTTCGCGATGAACTGGCGAAGACCACGCAGGAGCGTGCTCCGCAGGCGGCGCGCAGTCGTGAATCGAGCATTCTGGCGGAATTTTCGCGCGACCTGACGCAGGCGGCGCTGGACAATCAACTGGACCCGCTGGTGGGTCGCGACGCGGAAGTGGACCGCGTGATCCAGATCCTTTGCCGGCGCACGAAGAACAATCCAGTACTGATTGGCGAACCTGGCGTGGGCAAAACGGCCATCGTCGAAGGCTTGGCGCAGCGGATTTCCGACGGCGATGTTCCAAGCTTTTTGGCGGACAAGCGGGTGCTGGGGCTGGACCTGTCGCTGATCGTCGCGGGCACAAAA
>JAJZDO010000730.1 GCA_021805955.1 Acidobacteriota bacterium | reverse complement strand
AGGGCGTTTGACGGACATCCTCGGAATAAATGATTTTCTGGCAATCCTCCGATGATTTAAGAGATTCTCAGGAAGTGCGAGAAAATCCTTACGTAGATGGCGGACCTGCTTGTCAAGAGACGCAGGAATTTCCGATCCGGAGGAAAACGAATTCCTGGTACAGAATAGCTTGCAATATCAGACGAGTCTTTCTAATGCCTCGTCGAAGAAGCCGCTCTGTCCGTAGAGATAATGCAGATCACTATTATCGGGTGTTCATGGGGTGCTTATCGCTGCTGTAGCTGGTCGTCAATCTTCGAGACATCCCCTTGAAGGATCCCAGCTGCATCCTGCCGGCCCTTCACACAGATTGGCCCATTGCGGGTTATAGGTTGGATTCGGTATAGGCATTAAGGCGTCCACACTATTACGCCAGGCATGCAATTTGCGGCGAAGATCCTCCGCCTTATCGGCATAAGTGAAAGCAAAGTTATATTGCTCTCCTGGATCCAACGCTAAATCATAAAGTTCCAGGTGATTATCCTCGAAGAATTCAATCAGCTTCCAGTTGTCTTCACGTATGGCTCCACTCGGCGTCCCTCCCTGATCGCTGTAATGCGGGTAATGCCAATAGAGCGTATTGCGATTAATCGAAGGCGTTCCGCGAAATAGCGGAGAAATGTCCAGGCCATCCTGGTGCTGAATCTTATCGTTGGCTCCGATCATGCTCAGAAGTGTGGGGAGAAAATCCTGTCCGGTCACGGGAACATCGCAAACACTTCCCGGCTTGGTCACGCCGGGCCAGTGCACGATCAGTGGCTCGCGGATGCCACCCTCATACAAAAATCCCTTGCCAGCCCGCAAATTGCTGTTGTCAGCAATGCGGTGCAGCTTTCTTCCCTGATACCCGACTCCGCCGTTGTCGGAGGTTACGACAATGATCGTGTTATCCAGCACCCCCAGCCGATCCAACATGTCGCGCAGTTGCCCGAACGCAATGTCCACATACTCCACGATCGCTGCATAGACGGGATCCGGTTCGTTCTTTCCACCGTTCTTCTTCTGGTATTTCTGAATCAAATCGCTGCTTCGCTGGCAGGGGAAGGTGCACTGCATACTCCGCCATATAGAGAATGAACGGGCCCTTGTCCGCGGCCTGGCGAATGAGCTGCTCCGCTTTCGTTGTTCAGGACCTGCGTCAGATAATCATTCTTTGTGTACCCAGTTAGATTGTGATAAAAGAACGGGCCAAAATAGTGATTCGGCGGCCCTGGGTTTCCATGATTATCGCCAGCGACATTGAAATCGAACCCGAAGTAGCCCCTTATCCATGGCGTCTTGTCCATGTAGGCGCACGCGCCCTGCATAAACTCCGCCACCTGCTCCACGCTGTATCGATTGAGCGCCTTACCGTCTTTCGCGGCCCAGTCTGCCACCGCAAACTCCGTCACCCAGACTGGACGCTTGTATCTGGCGTGGAAGGCCTCCAACTTGTCGACAAAAGGCTCCACGGACGGAGAGACATAGGAATGGAAGCCCAGCGCATCCATCTGCAGGTTTTGCCGCTCGATCTCAGGGACGAACTTCGCCATCCAATCGCCCATTGGATTTGCACATGAGGGTCCTACCAATTCCTGAGCAACACCCTGAAATGCGGGCCATGCCTTCAACGCATCTTCCACGCTCAGGTCCGACTGATCAACATGATCCGGCTCATTGAATCCAAAGAGAACCTTTGGATTTTGGGCTTTGAGATGCATCAGCCCTTCGGGAGTGCTGTCGTCTGTCGCAGGCTTGCTCGCCGGTTTCTGGCTGTTCGCGCGCGCAGTCCCGGCTAGCCGGGCAGGCCTCCATCCCCAGCACATTGGGTAAAAAAGAATGGCCGGGTCCACCGAAGGCATGCCCCGCGTTGCAGGATGAAGCTGCCAGTCGTAGTACCAGTCCGTGACCAGCTTTGAGTTCAGCGGGGCTATGCCGGCCAGGCCCTTCTTCACGCTCCGGGCCCGGGTTGTCGGCACACCCATCCGCCATGCGTCTTCTGCTCCCGGCATGCCATCCGCCTTGGGCACCATGATGGATGGCTACCGCGGCCGCTCCAGCGATAACGAAGTTACGACGCGTGATGCTCATGTTTTCTCCTGCAGATCCGCCGTTGTTCTGTGGATCGCCGACGCCTGCGATTCCATCGCCTGTCAGGCCAGCTTCAGTGAAATCGTCCGGGCTCCAGGCAGACTCATCAGCCGTCAAAGCTTCATCCTGGTGCGACGATCGACAGTTACGCAAGGATGCGCGGGGGTCGTTACTGCTACGCGGAGCTCACTGCTGTCTTTTAACCTCCTGCAGCTTTCGATGGTTCAACCATTTACCAAGTTGTTATAGAACAATCCTCTGCCACGTAACTTGCCATCCCTGCCGATACGAAAAAGCCTGCAGGCTGTCCATCCCATGGAAACCCGACGCATGGGCCGCTGCTATAATCGCCGCGTGTTAACGTCACTTCCAAAGAGTGCACACGCGCATCTGGAAGACATTTTAGCCAGCTCCATCTTCTCACCGAGCCCTAAGTGCCGCGACTTCCTGCGCTTTGTCGTTCTAGAAACACTGGCAGGCCGCAGCGAATTCCTGAAAGAGCGCACCATCGCCGCTGAGGTTTTCGGGAAGGGCGTCAACTTCGAGCCCGGCGAGGACTCGATTGTCCGCGTGCGCGCCCGCGAGGTGCGAAAACGTCTCGACGAGTTCTACGCCGCCAACTCTGATTTCCCGATGCGCATTGAACTCCCTGTAGGGGCATACATCCCCCGCATCGTCATCACCGAAAACGACCCGCCCGTCATTGCTGACGCGCCAGTGGTTCCATCTCCCCCCATTCTCAAGGCGCCGGTTCACCCGTTACCGGTTCCCCAGTTAGCTGCGAACATGTCTCGCGCTGAACCACCACCCGACCAGTGGTCACGGCGGCGGCTGCTGGCGACGGGCGCTGCTGTTACCGCCGCCACGGCTACCGCGCTGTACCCGTTCAGAAATGATCTCCGCGACAACTCGCTCGACTACCTTTGGAAGCCCGTCTTCGACACCGGAAAACCTCTGATCCTTTCCATCCCAATTCTGACGACGGAAACCGGACAGATCACCGACCGTGTCGGCCTGGGTGCAGCGAGAGCTGCAACGGAAGTAGTCGCCTTCATCGCTCGGCATAAATATCCCTATGAGATGCGTATTGGCGAGGAGCTCACGTATCCGCAGATGTGTGAACAGCCGACCCTGCTGCTGAGTGGCTTCATCTCAGGCTGGCGACGGCGCCTCAATAAGCAATTCCGGTTTTCCCTCGTGGAGCAGAGCGATCAGCATCAGGCGATTTCCGTCTGTGATACAGCAAACGGTCACATCTGGGGGCCGGTGGTTCGAGCGAATGGCTTCTTCGGCGACGAGGATTACGGCATCGTCACTCGTTATTTCGACAATAGTGTGGGTCAAACCGTTCTGATTGCTACGGGCGTGACAACCTTTGGAACCTTGGCCGCCGCGCGCTACATGGTGGAGGAATCCCTCTTCTCAAAATTGCTCGAACACGCTCCAAAAGACTGGCGCCCAAAAAACTTCCCGGCCGTCGTCCACGTGGCTGTGGTCGGAACGACGATCGTTGGCCCGTCGGTGGTTGCAACCCATTTCTGGTCGGAATAAATCCCTCGTTCATCGAGCGGCTTTGACTGGCGAGAACGAAAACAAGTGAGACGCGATCGTATTACCCATTGGTTGCGGGGAACCTGAAGCGCCTGCGCCCAGTTCTGTCCTAAGTCGTCCTATGTCTGAAGCGTAAACTTTCTTGGAAGAACCAAAGTGCTCAACATGCCAGTCTGCCGTGGCCATGGTACGCGTATCGCATACGGGGAAACTACACCGACGGCGGAAATCTCATCATGGTTATTGAAATAAAGGTAATCCGGAGATGTCACAATATTCCAGGATTTCTTTTGTATCGCGGCGAGGCAAAACCTAAAAGTAACATTGTGCCCCCGAAAAGTATTGTGTCATAGACAAAATCGACGCCCTCAATAGATCGGGCACCCCCGAATTCAATGAACACTGTCGGGACATAGACCGTCAGAGTGAGGAACACCATCCAAGCCCCGCCTAGTACCACGGCCAGGGTAAGATATCTGTTAGTGATAAGGAGCACGCCGGAGATCAGAAAAACAATACCGGAGAGATGTGTTAGCAGTCGCGGCGCAGGGACCCAGGCAGGAGTCATCAGCAGGTCTGGAACACCAGGGGAGTATTGAGGAGATAGCGTCTGCTCCAGGCAAAAGTAGAAAACCGCCGCAATGATCGTCCATCGCGCTACGGTAAAAATATAGCCAGCGTGAGAATCTCGCACACGCTCACAAGCCGAGGAAAAGATGGCGACAGCTCCAGCTGCGTATGAAAGCTCACGCAAAACCATTGACCAGCCGATCCATTGGTACGGTTCGGCGATCGCACTAGGCAGATCGATCGACAGCGCGAGAATAACAAACAGTAGTGCCAGAAAAGGGGCCGAAATCCATAGAGCTTTTTGCAGCGCGAAGCTGAGCGCGGCAGCCAATAGCGCGGCACCCACGAAATAGACCCAGAACAGGCGCGCGGGCATCCAGACGGGAACTACTTCGACGAGAAGACGCGCGGCCAGCAGGTGTTGCATACCGAACGCGGCGAGCGCAGCAGCGACTAACGGAACCCCGAAGGCGCACCAGCGATCGAGTGGCGGGAGCACCTCAGACTTCCGCAACGAGACCCGGATGCCAGCGAGCAAGAATATCCCACCCACAATGGCGCAAATCATCGCCTGTTCAGACTTCATACGGATCCTTACTTATCTCAACTTATTATCACCTAGTCGTCACTTTCACACGTCGCTCAATGTACAGCCATCATTGCAGCGCCGAGCACTTTTCCGGGTCCAGGAGTCTGAATGAAAACAATGAGTCGAGTCGCCTGAGCAGCATTCTTTGTCTGGACTTTGACCGATATTTCGCGGCTGAAGGGCTCTCCCGGTTTCACTTCCCCGACTTTGGTCATCGACTGCAAGACGGCAACATGGGATAGTGACCGTCCCTCATTTTCGCCGGCACCAACGAAAGACTTGGCGTGATTGAGTGCCACCGCGACGTAGACTCCCGCAGGCTTCTGGACAGCACTACCGACAATCGAGACATGAAGACGGAAGCGTTTCTTATCCGCGGCATTAGCCATGACAGGAGATAGAACAATGGGGACTGTGTGCGTGGTGGTTGCCTCTTCGAATATGTCGCGCGCTTTTGGGGCATCGTCAAGTGGCAGCACGCGGTCTCCGTTGACGATGACCTGTGGCGTATACGGCTCCTTCAAATGCATCGCGTGCACGTATGCATCTTGTCGTTCCGTGATGGATTGCAGGGAGTATGGATCAATCCAGCCCTCATGATTGAAGTACGTCACGTGCTCGCTAAGGACGATGAACTGCGCCGACGGAATTGGCTGGATGGTATCCAGTGTCGCAATATATTTATCGGCAGGAGGGCAGGATGAGCACCCCTCGGAGGTAAACAATTCTACGAAAATAGGCGTTTTCCCGCTTACCTGTGCGCCGCTCTTAGCTGTGACGGAAAATATAAAACAACAGATGGCGAATACTGCTGCGCTAGAGGAAATATCTCGAGCAATGGCCGCAACAATTCTATTTTTGACGCCACTTAGCATGAGTTCTCATCGTGAGAGTGAAGAATGTTTGCGCTGCACATAGAGCTGCTTGAAGTCGCGGAAATCGTTGGAATTTCGAATCGATCCAACAACACTGCCGAGGTAGCACCAATCCCCTGAGTCCGGATCGCGGTTTACTTGTTCCGCATATTCAATCCAGTGAATAAGGTGATTGAGACGGCGGCGCTTTTCGATGACTATATCGCGCTGCAATCGAAGTTCGGCCGCCAAATCAATCTCCTGTAGCAGGCAATCATGGATCTCCGCCCGTGAGAGACCAATCATCTGCAGGAACGAAAGGCGCTCGAGACGAATAAGGTCGTTGCGAGAGTACGCTCGTTGACCATCAGGACATATGGCCCGAGGCTGCAACAATTCCAGACGACGGTATCGGCGTAGTAATTGCTTGTCAATCTCGCATACTTGGGAAATCGCGCTCGCCCTGCAGTTCATTGTCGCGCAGGAATCGGACATGGCGGTTTTGCCTCGACTGCATGTAGTAGAGATCAGAATGTCAATCGTCCTTGGACGACCAACACCCTGCCGGAAACCACGGATTGTTGAAATGATCCATATGGGCTGGTCGGCGGCGAAATATCACCATGAATGTGACCCAGTGTTTCAAGATTGGATGCGTTGTTTAGCGGGAAGGCAAAGTTCACATGATTTAGCACATTGTAGGCTTGTACTCCCACCTGAAACTGCGCGGCGCTCATGCGGACGACTTCTTTGTAAACGCTCAGATCAACATCGGTGTAGTGCGGTCCGTAGAATGCGTTGCGTGGAACGTTTCCGAAATTCAACTGGGGAACCGGGTTGGTCTCTGGCCCGATGGGAGTCGTACCCTGAAATACACCGGCCTTATTGTAGACCGCCGTCACTCCCGCGCCATTGAATAGTCCAGGAGTCTGAAAGCAAGGCGACGAATATGAATTGCACTTATGGTTAAAGCTATTATTGAGTACGTCGGCCAGTACAGTATTTGCTCCCGTTCCGTTGCTAATGCTTCCTTCGGCATTGGCGTTAATCACACTGAATGGCTCACCACTGCGCCAATACGCCTTCGTCGCCACCGTCCATCCACCCAAGCCTAAATCTTCGAGCCTATTTGCAAAGCGATATGGTTCCGTGTAGGTGAAGTCCAGGGTGAGATTGTTGCGAATGTCATAGTCTGAGTTGGAATACATCAGCAGCGACGGACTGATGGGTGTAATTTGGCTCGAGAGGGCATTTCCATTGAAGACCAGGCCAGATGTATTAGAAATGTCATCGAGGGCATGAGAGTAGGTATAGGAGGCATCAAGCGCGAGGCCATGATGGTCGAAGTGTTTGTATTGAAGCATCAAGCCGTTGTAATTGGATTTAGCATTATTGTGAACCGTCTGGACCTGTGAGAAGCGGGGATCGGGAGAGGACGCCGGCAGATATTGGAATCCGGGGTAAGGATTACGCGTTGTAACATCTGGAAGACTGTACAGGGTGCCGGCAAACTGCTGATTTTCATTCGGATTAAGGATCGCCAGGTCGTATCCGTGGTTGCCGGCGTAGGAGAGGATGATGGCATCCGTTGCCCGCAGTTGCCGCTGGATTTGCAGGCTGTATTCCAGATAACGGGGCGAGTGGAAGGTCTGGGTTGTGCTGAAATATCCTGGCGGACTGAATGGAACGCTTGGCGGCAGCGAAGCAGCGATCGAATTATAGGACCCACCTGTCGAAAATCCCGAGTTGACCGCTGCAAAGGACGCTGCACCCGCTGCTGGCGCGCTCCCTGGTCCTTGGGCTACGTTGCCTGCGAGAATGGCGGGAAAGAAGCTGTTCGGAAAGCTGTTGTACAGACTGGCGATAACCAACGCCGGGAATTCGTCGGCAAATAGTCCGATACCGCCGCGTATGACAGTGTTCCCATCGCCCTTGGTATCCCAGTTAAATCCGAGACGCGGCTGGATGATCGCCTTCTCGATCGCTGGAAATGCGCCCCGATGACCAACGGAAATGGATTGATTGTACGGCGTGTTGAGAGTCGCGCCGCTGAGCGGGAATACGCCATTCAAGTGAGAAAAGCAGTTTGTCGTGCAGGCTGGATTTCCATTGCGATCGATACGTGCTCCGTAATCGATCAGCAGATTCGGCTTGGCTCTCCACTCATCCTGCGCATAGATTCCCAGGTTATACAAGGCGGAGTGAGCGCTGGGAACGTTCGTGAAGTTTTGCACGAAGAAAGAATTCGCGGTACCCGGCAAGCTGCCACCAGCAAAGTCGGCAGCATTGTTGAAGTTGTAAAATCCGCCCAAAGTATTCGCCTGGTTCCCAATATCGGTAACGTCATCTCTTTTGAAGTTTCCGCCAAACTTAAGAGTATGGTTACCTTTCAGCCAGGAGACATCGTCCACAATCTGATATTGAGTAACATTGCGGCCCTGCGGATAAGCATTCCACTCAAGCCCGATGATGCTCCCATCGCCGGTACCTGTTTGCCCGAAGCCCGGTGCGGAATTCGTCCCCGCGTCGTTCGATTCAAGGAAAGCGGTCGGGCTTGCTGCGAGAGATGCCGGGATATTGGCTGGTTCAAAGATGGCCGAATAGTATTCGCCCGTCAGGATGAGCTGATTGACCACATTTGGCGTGAAGCTGTACGTATCATTCAATTGACCAGTATAAGTCGGTTGAATACTCTGCGTATCGAGCAGCGGATTAATCTCGCTGGTAAATGTAGGTTGCCGTCCCTGGTCATCAGTGACGCGTGCGAAAATCTTATGCTTGTCGCTGACATTCCAGTCAAACCGGCCTGCCGCGAGCCACTCGCGGTTCAGATTCTCAGCATTAGCAAATGTTGCCTTAACGCAGGGTATCGCAACGGCAGATCCCGAAGCTCCTTTCGGTACGCTACCAAAATATTCGTTCGGATTACCGTAGACCGGCGTTCCCGCTACGCTGCCACAGCCGAGTGCTCCCGATAGGTCCTGAAAAGGTCCGGCGCCCGTGGTGACAGGTGTTGCAGTGGCTGCAGATGGGGCGCTGTTTAGCGTCTTGAACATCTGGCCGTAGAGTGCGGCGCCGGCACCAGTAGCTCCGCCCGGCACAGTATTCAAAATTGTGTTCTGCAAAGCGGCCGTCGGAAAATTTAGGAAACTGCCCGTCGGCAGAACATAGCGGATGCCCTCTGTATCCACGAACCAGAAAAGTTTGTCATGCCTGATGGGGCCGCCGATCTGGGCGGCATATTGATTAGATACTGCCTTCGGTCTGCCATTGCCTGCTTGCTTATTGAAGAAGTCGTTTGCATTGAGACCAGAGCTGTTGTAGCTGTAATACAACAACCCATGGATCCGGTTTGTGCCTGACTTGGTGGTGTAGGTTTCGATGGCACCCGCCTGGCGGCCATATTGTGCGCTATATCCGTTCTGCACGACCGCTGCCTGCGCGATTTCGTATTGACCTAGGGTCAGATTCGATGAACCGGAATTATTTACGTTGAGAAATGGGTCATTGTCGTCTGAGCCGTTAATGATGACAAGATTAGAAGTTCCAGGTAAACCATCGGAACTGAAATTTCCGTATCCACCCATACCGGCATTCGCAACTACCCCAGGCAGTGTGTAGGCGATGGTTGTAATGTCACCGCCGGGCATCGGTAGGTTCTCGAATTGTTTCGTGGTAAAAGTGGTCGTCAGGTTTGCACTTTGGGTATCAATCAATTGGGCGTTGTTAGCGCTTACCTGGACAGTCTGGGCGCTGGCGTTAGGGGACAGCGTGACCTTGACAAGCGACTGTTGTCCGGTCAGCACCTGGATGGAGGTCGTCGTGGATTGCAGTCCGGGTGCGGTCGCAGATACGTCGAATACGTCCGGTTTTAGAAAGGGTGCAGTAAAGAACCCCTGGCCGTTGGTCGTAACGTTTGTGACCGCCCCGGTCGCAGTGTCTTTAAGGACCACTGCGGCGTTCGGAACAACCGCTCCCGTGGAATCTGTGACGGTGCCATTGATAGAGCCGGTGACGGCGGTTTGTGGCCATCCCGAAGGCTGCATCAGCAGAATTACGGCGATCGTCGAGAACAAGGCAGCTGCAAACCGTCGGCGTGGATTTTTCCATCTTTGTATAAAGCGAAACGTCATGGTCACTGGCCTCCCAGCCAAGCGATGCGTTCTCTTGAACAATCAGGGGACTTTTCTGCATCCTGAAGGTCGATGCAGTCTTTTCATTACAGTGCGATATCAGAGTGGACCACTGCAATATCCACTTGACACTGTTTTGCAATACCACTTAGCATCGGCCGCATGAAACGCGTGGCGTCCGGAATTCTCCCCGCTATCGCAATAGACCGCACGATTGCCACTCCCCTGCACCGGCAAATCTACGACGCATTTCGGGCGACAGTGATACGTGGGGAATTGCGGCC
>JAJZDO010001101.1 GCA_021805955.1 Acidobacteriota bacterium | reverse complement strand
AGCCATTGGCAGCGGCGGCTCCTATGCACTGGCCGCTGCACGCGCGCTGATGGAAAACACGGAGATGGATGCGCGCGCCGTTGCAGAAAAGTCCCTGCGCATCGCCGGGCAAATCTGCATCTTTACCAACGATCAACTCACAATTGAAGAGCTATAGGCCGGCGTGACCGGCCCATGCGGCGCACAGCGGATCCAATCCGCACACGCGCCAGGGAGCAGCGAATGGCAATTTTTCTTCCCGCTACCGATGAAGAGACGGAACTGACGCTCGACGAGATGACGCCACGCGAGATCGTCGCCGAGTTGGACAAGCATGTTGTGGGCCAGCAGGCAGCCAAGCGCGCCGTGGCCATCGCGCTGCGCAATCGCATGCGTCGTCAAAAACTGCCGCCCGACATGGCCGACGACATCATGCCGAAGAACATCATCATGATCGGCCCGACGGGCGTGGGCAAAACAGAAATCGCGCGCAGGCTGGCCAAGCTGACCAACTCGCCATTCTTGAAAGTCGAAGCCTCCAAGTTTACGGAAGTTGGCTATGTGGGCCGCGACGTGGAGTCGATGATCCGCGACTTGGTGGAGATTGCCATCGACATGCTGCGCGAGGAGAAACTGGCCGAGGTCGAAGACCGCGCCGAGCTGAACGCAGAGGAACGCCTGCTCGATTTGTTATTGCCGCCAGTGGGTACGCCTGCGGCTTCGGGAACGCCCACGCCCGCTCCCAGCGCGCCTGCGGACAACACGCTGCTCTTTCCCGCGCCTGCCGCTTCACAGCCGTCGGACTCACACCAACGCACGCGCGAAAAACTGCGCCAACAGTTCCGCGAGGGCAAGCTCGATGAGCGCATGGTCGAAATCGACGTGCGCGAACGCAACATGCCGTCCTTTGAGGTCATCTCCAACCAAGGGATGGAAGAGATGGACATCAACCTCAAAGACATTCTGCCGAACCTGTTTGGCCAGCGCACAAAAAAACGCAAGATGAAGGTCAACGAGGCCTTCGAATATCTCATTCAGGAGGAGGAGCAGCGCTTGATCGACATGGATCAGGTGACGCGCTTGGCCGTTGAGCGCGTGGAAAACTCCGGCATCATCTTTCTCGACGAGATCGACAAAATCGCCGGGCGCGAAGGCGGCCACGGCCCGGATGTTTCACGCGAAGGCGTGCAGCGCGACATATTGCCCATCGTGGAAGGCACCACCGTTAACACACGCTACGGCATGGTGCGCACGGATCACATTCTGTTCATCGCCGCCGGAGCCTTCCACGTCTCCAAGCCCAGCGACCTGATTCCAGAACTGCAAGGCCGCTTCCCCATTCGCGTCGAGTTGCAATCGCTCACCGTCGAAGACTTCGTGCGCATTTTGACCGAGCCAAAATCCTCACTGGTCAAGCAAGCCACGGCGTTATTGGAAACCGAAGGGCTGCGACTGGAGTTCACTCCAGACTCGCTAGCCGAGATCGCCAACTTCGCCTTCCGCGTAAATGAATCGACGGAAAACATTGGCGCGCGTCGCCTGCACACGATCTTAGAGCGCGTGCTCGACGAGATCAGCTTCACTGCGCCCGACGTCTGCAAGCCAGCCAAGAGCGCGGCCACAGCGCAGAAGAGCCAGTCTGTCACGCTTGCCGCCAGCGCGGATGTGGTGCAGATGCCGTCTGCTTCCACGCTACCCATCACGGAAGTGGACGGTGCCAGTGGCCGCGAGTGGGTCGCACAAATTGACGCGGAATACGTGCGCAAACAAGTCGCATCCGTAGTGAAGGATCAGGACTTGGCCCGTTACATTTTGTAAGCGCACAGGAATTTTATTTACAGTGGCGGTGTTGTGCAGTACGCCCCATCCTTCTTGCGAAGCAGCGTGGAATGGGAGGGCCAGATTCTTGGGCGTGTCTGGCTAATTACGGCATCTTCCGATAAAATCACACTCACCAATTTTTACAAACACAGTCCAACGTTCCAGATGGATGTTTCGTCTGCGCCACAGCACGACGGGCGCACATCAGCACGACTCCCGCATGGACGGGAGTGGATGGAAGGCGGCATCATGACTCCTCTGAGTTCTCAGCAAATAGAATCTCTCAAAAAGATCAGCGCCCAGATTTGGAAGGGGTTTTTCCTTTTTGGCGCGCTGCTGATGTCATGCGCACCAGCACTGGCGCTGCATCTTGTCAATCCATCGCAGGAGACAGGAACGCGCGGCGACCACGTCACCATGGAGTTTGGCATGGGTGGAACCAACACGGTGGGCAGCACATCCGACAGCGTCTCCGCTCCTGGCTTCAATTTACTGGCAGGCATTGGCTACCGGCTCAACGAACACCTCAGCATTCCGTTTGAATACATGTTCGACGTGCATGGGGTACAGACCCAGCCGTTGCAAGCCTCCGGCCAACCGGAGGGTTTTTTTTACTACAACACGTTCGCCATCAACCCCATTTGGACGGCGTTGGAGGGTAAATACGAAGGGCTGTACTTGGTCGGTGGCGGCGGGCTGTCCACGAAAGAGGCTTCGTATGGTTATGACGTGTACAGCAATTACAATTGCGGTTCTGCCCGCACGGGCAGCCAAGGAATCCAGAAGGCGTCTGGATGTTCTTCGTACCAAGCCGTCGCCACGCTCGCCAGCACCCAACCCATGCTCGACATTGGCGGCGGCCTGACGATGCGCTTCAACGAGCGCGGGCGGGGACGCATCTTTTTGGAGGCACGTTATGTAAAGATGTACACGCCCATCAAGCCGTTCCCTGGTTTTTCAACTGCAGGCACGGACCTGATCCCCATCACCATTGGCGTGCGCTTCTAATCTCCAGAGAAGAAATCTTCAAAATCGGCGAAAAAGATTTTTCACAAG
>JAJZDO010001059.1 GCA_021805955.1 Acidobacteriota bacterium | reverse complement strand
AAATCTGGAACGACGGAATCATCGGGCTCAAGTCGATACTGACATGGGCTACGCTGACGGTATTGCTTCTGGTTACGATGCAACTGAGGGCGCAGCAACAACCCTCGCCGGATTTCAGCAGTATTGACCGCATCATGGCCTCGGCACTCCAGGCGCATACCGTACCGGGTGCGGTAGTCTATGTCGGCCACGATGGCCGCGTAGTTTTTCACAAGGCCTACGGCAATCGCTCCACCATACCTACGCCTGCGGCAATGACGGAAGACACGATCTTTGACATGGCATCGTTGACCAAGGTCATCGCCACGACGACGGCGGCAATGCAACTCTATCAGCAGGGACGCTTTCGGCTGAACGATCCGTTGTCGAAATACCTTCCAGAGTTTGCAACTAATGGGAAGAGCGATATCACAATCCGGCAGATCATGACGCATTACTCCGGACTGCCGCCGGATCTGGAGCTGAAAGAACCTTGGACGGGGAAACAGACGGCGTATGACATGGCGTTTGCCGTGAAGCCTGACCGTCCGCCCGGAACTGCGTTTCGCTACAGCGACATCAACTTCATCATGATGGGAGCTCTGGTCGAAAAACTCAGCGGCATGACTCTTGACGCGTATACGGAGAAGTACGTGTTTGCTCCAATGGGAATGGACCATACGCGCTTTCTGCCTCCCGAGTCGTGGCGCGCCGACATTGCGCCAACTCAATACGATGAAGATCATCACATGCTCCAAGGCGTGGTGAACGATCCTACATCGAGAAGAATGGGCGGCGTCGCTGGACATGCGGGGCTGTTCAGTACCGCCAACGACCTGTCCATTTTCGCCCAGAACCTGCTGGACCTGCTGGCGGGGAGGACGAGCAAATTCCCGCTGAATCGCCTGACGGCAGAGAAGATGACCACGCCTCAGAACCCTGCGACCGCTGTTGCTCTGCGTGGTCTGGGCTGGGACATCGAAAGTCCGTTTTCCGGCAATCGCGGCGAATTGTTTCCGGTTGGCAGCTTCGGGCATACCGGCTGGACTGGAACCGACATCTGGATGGATCCGTGGAGCGATAGCTATGTGATTTTTCTCAGTAATCGCAACTATCCAGATCGCTTCCCAAATACCATTCCCCTGGAAGGCGAAATTGCGAACGCCGCCGCTCAAGCGCTCGATGTTCAGATTCCCGAGTCGGGAAGGGAAATCTCACGTCTGACGGGCTATAACGAATCGTTGACGGATATGCGGCGATGGCCAGTTCGAAACGGCACAGTGGAAACAGGGATCGACGTACTGGAGCAGGAAAACTTTGCTCCATTGGCAGCGTTGGAGAAAAAGCATGGCGGCAAGTTGCGTGTAGGCGTACTCAGCAATCAGACCGGGTTGGATAGCCATGGACGGCGCACCATTGATGTTCTGGTGCATGACGCGCAAGCCAAGGTGCCGGGTCTGAAAGTGACAACGCTGTTCAGTCCGGAGCATGGGATCACCGGGAAGATGGACACTACCGACATTTCTGGCAGCACCGATGCGTCGACGGGATTGCCGGTGGTCAGCATGTATGGTGCGACGGCTGCCGAACGCCACCCGCCAATAAACAAGCTGCGTCATCTGGACGCTGTTGTGATTGACCTGCGCGATGCAGGGGTGCGCTTCTATACGTACGAAACCGCCGTCGCCTATTTTCTTCAGGCTGCGGCGCACACGGGGACGGACATCGTGATTCTTGATCGGCCGGATCCCATCAACGGCTCATTTGTACAGGGGCCAGTCTCCGATGCGGGCCATTCCAGTTACACGGGCTTTATGCCGCTGCCGGTGCGGCACGGAATGACCATGGGAGAATTGGCGCGTTACTTCAATGGGGAAGGGCATCTGGGAGCGTCGCTGACCGTCGTGCCGATGAAGGGATGGCAGCGCGGGGACTGGTATGACTCAACCTCGTTGCTTTGGGTAAATCCATCGCCCAATCTGCGTACTCTGAACGAAGCTACGATGTATCCGGGGCTCGGAATGATCGAGTCGTCCAATATCTCTGTGGGGCGGGGCACGGACACGCCGTTCGCATGGGTTGGCGCGCCTTGGATTGATGCGACACAATTCGCAAGCGCGCTGAATCACCGCATGATTCCAGGGATCCGCTTCATGGCGGTGGAGTTTACTCCACACGCGCCGTATCCCTACGCTGGCCAGGTCTGCAATGGGGTGCAGTTCGTTATCACGAACCGCAACGAACTGAATGTTCCTGAAGTGGGCATTGAGATTGCATCGATGTTGTACAAGATGTATCCAACCCAGTATCACCTGGATGCAATCGCGCCGCTGCTGGCCAACCAAGGAACGCTGAAAGCGTTGCAAGATCATGAAGACCCGCAAACCGTTGCCGATTCGTGGCGGGACGGTATCGAACAGTTCATGGAACGCCGCAAAGCCTACCTGATCTATTCGGAACAGTGATCGTCAGTGATGATTCGAAATCAATGCCGTGGCAGTGGCTGGTGTGCTGGCTGCTGACTTGTAGCCAGCGTGCCCCATTCGCTATGGAGAAGTTTTTTATTTTGACGGCGCGATTGCGAAACCCTGCCACTTTCTCGATATCGCGGGGTTTCCAGGCATCGACGAGGCTGTGATCCGTACCGGACGCTGCTTCTTATTTCGGTTCGTTGCGAATGGCTGGGTTCGCTCGATAATAACTGGCCGATTGGCGGGTATAGCGGCGGTTTATGGTGCAAGAAGCCACAGCCACTGCGCGCGGTTGTGCGTGTAACTTCTGTAAGCGTCCGGAGTGGGCCGTGGGGGTAGGCTGGGGACTCAAGTGTCCATCAAGTTCCTCAAGTGGACACTTGAGATCAGGCGAGATTGTTCTGAAGT
>JAJZDO010000524.1 GCA_021805955.1 Acidobacteriota bacterium | reverse complement strand
CGACCGCGAAGTGAAACCCGGCGAGCTGGTGATGGTTTCCCGCGAAGGCGTCACCTGCCGGCAGTTTTCCAGTGGCGTGCCGCAGGCAAATTGCGTGTTTGAGCACGTATATTTTTCCCGTCCGGACAGCAAAGTTTTCGGTCGCTGGGTGCAGGAAAGCCGCGAGGAGATGGGGCGCCAGCTCTCCCGCGAATCCGGCGTGGAGGCGGATCTGGTCGTCCCCGTGCCCGACTCCGGCGTCACCGCCGCCATCGGCTACGCCGCGGAAAGCGGCATCCCGTTCCGTTTCGGCCTGATACGCAATCACTATGTGGGTCGAACATTTATCGAGCCGGAGCAGCGCGTGCGCGACTTTGGCGTCAAGCTGAAGCTGAACCCAGTCCGCAATTTACTCGAGGGCAAGCGGGTCATTCTGATCGACGACTCCATTATCCGCGGCACCACCAGCAGAAAAATCGTGCGCATGGTGCGCGGCGCGGGGGCAACAGAGGTTCACTTGCGCATCAGTTGTCCGCCGACCATTTCTCCGTGTTTCTATGGGGTCGACACGCCCAGTAAACGTGAGCTGATTGCCGCCAACCAATCTGTGCAGGAGATTTGTGACTATATTGAGGCCGATTCCCTCGCCTACCTTTCCCTGGATGGACTGCTGCGCGCTTGCGATGGCGCAGACGGCAATCGCTACTGCACCGCGTGCTACACCGGGGTGTACCCCACGCAATGGGTCGATGTCGAAGACATCCTGCCCGCCCCAGCCGTCGGTGTATGAACATTCAAATTCGGGAATTTCAGCCCGGAGATGAAATCGTTTTCCGCACGCTGAACGAAGCCTGGATCACTGCGTACTTCAAGCTGGAAGATGAAGACATTCCGACTCTGGGCAATCCACAACACCACATCCTTGACGCCGGCGGCCATATCTATTTCGCAATGCATCCGCAAACAGGCGAAGTGCTCGGCTGCTGTGCTTTGCTGGCTATGGAAAAAGGCTGTTTTGAAGTGGCAAAAATGGCCGTCGCGGAGCGGTTACGCGGCCAGGGAATCGGAAGGCAATTGCTTCGCGGCACAATTGCAGAGGCCCGCAACATGGGAGCGCGACGGCTCTACCTCGTCACCCATCATTCATTGAAAAACGCCATTGCACTCTACGAGTCCGAAGGTTTCGTGCATCTTCGGCCTGAAGATGCACCGCCTTCTCCGTATGCTCGCGCAACCGTCTTCATGGAGAAATTTCTATAGTCCGGCACGCAACTTCTGCGGTTACCATAGGTCAAACACAAGAATTTCCGCATCGTTGACTGCAGCAATCTGCACGGACGCTTCGTCCTCGATTGCCACCCCGTCGCCGGCATGCAGCGCCTGCCCATTCACTGTAACGTCGCCATTGGCCACCTGCATCCAGCCGTGATTGCCAGTCAGTTTCTGTTCGAGCTTCGTTCCAGCGGTGAACTGGCCGGCATACATTTCGGCGTCGCTGCGAATCAGGAACGATCCCTCCCTGCCATCGCGCGAGGCGATCAAATGCAACTGATTCGGCTCGTTCTCAATGGGAAAGACCTTCTGCTCGTATTTCGGATCGAGCCCTGTCTTGTTCGGCAGCAGCCAGATCTGCAGCATGTGTGTCGTTTCCGTCCGCGACGGGTTGGCCTCGCTATGACGGATGCCTGTGCCGGCCGACATGAACTGAATTTCCCCATGCCGGATCACTCCGCCCGAGCCAAGAGAATCCTTATGTCCGAGATCTCCGCTCAGCACATACGACAGGATTTCCATGTCCCGATGCGGGTGCGTGCCGAAGCCCATGCCGGGCGCGATGGAGTCCTCGTTAATCACGCGCAAGGCATGAAATCCCGTGTGCGCCGGATCGTAGTAGCCCGCGAAGGAAAAAGTAAAGTGCGTGTCAAGCCAGCCGTGGTTGGCATGGCCGCGATCCTCGTTTAAACGAATATATAGCATCGAAATATCCCCGTTTCAAATCTTTAGATGTGCAGGGTCGGCAAAAGATGCAGCGCGTTTGTCGGACACGGGGTGGCGCGTGGTTGTCCAAGCAACGCAACGGGTTCGCTTGGACAGCGAACCCGTTGCGCCATCCTGTCAACAGCGGCTGAAATCGTGACGCAGGTTACACGTGCGCCGGAGCAGGTACCGCCGGTTTCGCGGTATCATTTTCCTTGGAGCCCGCAGAGGCCGGCTTGCGGATGTCAATGCCGCCCTTGAAATAGGCGCCATCTTCAATGCTGATCCGTTGCGCAACCACGTCGCCGGTCAGGGAGCCTTCATTCCGGATGTCTACCCGGTCGCTGGCATTGATGTTCCCGTTGACTTTGCCGAGGACAACGACTTCGCGGGCGGAAATGTTGGCAGCCACCTGGCCATTGCGACCTACTATAACGCGATTTCCGGGCAAATTGACGGAGCCTTCCACATGGCCGTCGATGTACAACATCTCGCTGCCGGTGATTTCACCTTTGATGGTCAGGGATTTGCCAATGGTCGCCTGCTCGCTGCTTGAGCCGGAAGGGGTTGGATTAGGGCGTTGCGGTACCGGCTCTGGAGTGAGCGGGGCAGGTGCTTGTGGGCGTATCGGGTCGGAAGGGTTCGTGGGGCTGGTGCCGGGCTGGTTCGGTTTCCACATTGCGTTCATAAATCCTTTCTATTGCCTGCATTTGTCCGTCTGCCAACGCACCATCATCGTCCCAGGCATCATCATTTGCAGAGCGGCGCTTCTGTTTTGATCGAAATTCTCGCGGGGGAATGGCTACCCGGGCGAGCCGCACAGTCCTGTCGAGTTACTCAATTTTACTGGTAGTAACGCAGAATAGGGAATCAATCCTAGTAGAATTTGCATTCCTTCGGATGC
>JAJZDO010000051.1 GCA_021805955.1 Acidobacteriota bacterium | reverse complement strand
TCGCAGAGCCGGGCAAGGAGGGGATCGCGCCGGGCTCGTTGATCAGGGTAATGGATGAAAGAGGCGCCCCATTGGGGACCGCCATGTATAGTGATGCTTCTCTGATTTCACTCCGAATGGTGTCACTTGAGTTGATTGGGCAGCGCAGCGAATTTTTGGAGTTAGTGCGCCACCGATTGCGACGGGCTGTGCAGATGCGACTTGACGGGCTGCAGAAGTTGCGCGGCACGAATGCCTGCCGTCTGGTGTTTGGAGAAGCCGACGAGTTGCCAGGCATTGTTGCGGATCGCTATGGAGATCTTGTGATCCTGCAGTTATTGACGCAAGGCACGCATGTTGCGGATGTGCGTGGATTAGCGGTCGATGTCTTGCGAGCGATGTTGGAACCGGAGACGATTCTGGAGCGACCCGATGCGCGCATTCTGGAACTCGAGCAGATGTCGGCACCATCGACGGAGCCGCTGTATGTGAGGAATGTTGGCAGACCAATATTGGCGACGATTTTCGAGCTGAATGGGCTTCGCTTCCACTTCGACGCAAACGCAGGACAAAAAACCGGCGCATTTCTAGATCAGCGAGAGAACTACATGGCTGCGGAGTCTTATGCGCACGGGCGGGCGCTGGATGTTTGCACCTACCAGGGTGGGTTTGCGCTGCATTTAGCTCGTCGTTGTGCGCAAGTGACCGGGGTGGACGCGTCACGGGTTGCATTGGAAGTGGCAGAGAAAAACCTGAATGAAAACCGCCATCAACTGTCTGGACAGGGAAGTGGCGTGGAATGGATCGAGGCCAACGCGTTTGACCTGCTGCGGGATTGGAGCGATGCAGGTGAGATGTTCGACACGATTGTGCTGGATCCGCCGGCGTTTGCGAAGTCAAAGCGCGCAGTTGATGGCGCATTGCGGGGATACAAAGAGATGAACTTGCGGGCGCTGAAGATGTTGCGAGCCGGGGGCAGGTTGATTACATGCTCGTGCTCTCACCACGTGCCACTCGTGGAATTTCAGGCGGTAGTGGCAGTGGCGGCGAGTGATGCGGGCAAACGGGTACGACTTTTGGAAACGCGCGGTGCTGCGCTCGATCATCCAGCGATCCTGACGATTCCTGAAACTCAGTACCTGAAATGCCTGATTTGTGAGGTCGATTAAGCGAGGCCGGCGCGCGATTGATGGGCGCGGATCGAGGCGTTGATCTCCAACGCAACTGCGAGAGCTGCGCGGCCATTGTGGGCTGTCACTTCGGGAGCGGTTCGTTCGCGAACGGCGCGGAGGAAGGACTCCAACTCGAGCCATAATGGCTCACCGGAGGATACCTCTAGTTTGCGCATTGCAAATCCTGGTATTGGATGGGGCGCTTCTCCAGGCTGGAAATGGGCCGCTGCAAAATCTGGCGAAACAGGTCGGCGCAATTCTGGAGTCTGAAGGGCGGGAACGTCGATGCAGAGCACATCTTGGCGGGCGTAATCGACGGAAACATACTGGTGTGGCTGAAAGAAGCGGATCTTGCGAACCCGCTCCGTGCTGACTCGGCTGGCAGTAAAGTTTGCGACACAGCCGGACTCAAATTCTATACGAACGTTCGCGATATCGACCATTGAGGAAAGGATTGGCAGGCCGACGGCATGCAGCTCTCGAATAGGCGATTGGGTCCAACTGAGAACAATGTCGAGATCGTGAATCATAAGATCGAGGACGACATCAACGTCGAGGGCTCGGGGAGTGAAAACGCTGAGCCTGTGCACCTCAAAAAAAAGCGGTTGACGAAGAATGGAGCGAACTGCCCGAACCGCCGGATTGAAACGTTCGAGGTGACCGACCTGAAGGATGCGATTGCGCCGCTGCGCGAGATCTATCAGAGCATCTGCCTGCTGAAGGGTCGCGGTGAAGGGTTTTTCCACTAGAACGTCGACGCCGGCTGCCAAGAGCTCTGATGCCACGGAAGCATGGTCTGACGTTGGAACAGCAACCGATGCGGCATCGGGGAGTGCATTCGAACGAAGTAGTTCCGCCGTGGAGGTGTAGACGGGGATCTGATATTCCGCGGCGAGGGTGGTAGCTGCGGACGAGTTGGGTTCGACGATCCCGATGAGGCGGACTGGTTTTCCGGCTTTTTCAAGTGCTTGCCAGATCCGTAAGTGATTACGACCAAATGCGCCAGCGCCGACAACCACGACTCGAGATGAGGTCAGATCTGGCAAGCGAGTCGGCTACTTTCCTTCAACCGCGCGAAGACAGCGAGAGTAGAGTTCCAACAGATGACCGACCTGATCCTCTGCTTTGGAATTTCCTCCGGTAACAAACCCGGCAGATGGTGCGGTGGGGCGCCCGACACTGGCTGTGACAGCGACGAATTTCAAGAGATCTAATGCGATGTCCTCATTGCGACGGGCACCCATGCCAACAGGGAGCTGTTCCATAAGCGGCGATTCCTCCAAAAGGCGATGCTAGCAGATTGCGTTGACGGATGAGAGGGAACCGAAGGCAAATTCTCCTGTGAAGGACCACGAGTGGATTGATTCAGAATTCAGAAAGGACATAACAGACGCGACCGACGATGCGATCAGCAGGTTGTTCATTCGGGGCGATGGCAATCAGAATTATCGGAATTTGCTGATTGTGAGGGCGAAGGACGAGGCGATCTGCCCCAAACTCAAGGAAACACAAGTGCAACGATTCAGAGCCGCGTACGGCATAAACCGTAGGAGGCTGTAAGCGATAGGGTGTGAGCGAGTTGTAGTGGCGGTCAATGACTACGATGAAGTGTTGACGGAGAAGAGGTTCCATCGCCGCAGCCTGTATGGCGTCTACGCGAACGGCGACGAAGCGCTGCCAGAGATCTCTTGAAATTCGTCGCTGTCACAG
>JAJZDO010000429.1 GCA_021805955.1 Acidobacteriota bacterium | reverse complement strand
GGATCGTGCGTCTCGCTCACGGAAGCCGTTCTCTTCCCGTGAACCGGGCGAGAGGTATCGCGATCTCTTCGAGGATGCTGTCGATCCAGTCGCAGTATTGTCGGCTGAAGGAAGATTCCTGTACTCAAACCTTTCCTGGAAATCCTGTTTCGGACTGGATGATGCTACCTTCCAAAGTCTCGAAAAGCTTGAAGACAGTTTTGATCCTGCCGCGCGCGAACAGGTCAATCAGCTCTTTCAGAGTGCGATCGCCGGCACAAGGATTGACGCTTTCCCGCTTCAGACTTATACCGCGGATGGCCGATTGCTGGAGATTGAAATCTCTCTTACGCCTCGTCAACATGCCGATGCAACGAACACGGTTGGATGTGCAATTCGCGATGTGACTACGCAAAAGCAGCGCGAACGGAGGCTGGCACTGCAACTGGCGGTGGCACAGATCATCAGCCAGAGCACGTCCTCTCAATCTGCTTCCATCCGGATTCTGGAAACGCTCTGCCTGTCACTTGGATGGGATGTCGCTTTTCTCTGGCGGTCCCCTCGGACAGCATCGCATCTTCAATTTCACGTGGGATGGGCTTCACCGGAAGAGCAGAATGAAGCGCTCCTTCAGCAAAACCTGATGACCGGTGGTGGGGAAAAGACTCAGCTTCTTGCTCAGGAATCTATTCGACGGAATCAGGCAGTTTGGATAGACGATCTTTCTTCTGAGGAAGAGCCGTGGAGCCACCATCCGGCACGTCAATTTGGAATGGTGAGTGGCTGGGCGATCCCAGTACGTGCCGGGAATCATCAGATTGCAGCGCTTGAGTTCTTCAGCCGACGGAAGAAGCAGGCAGAGAGCAGCATGACAACGGCAGTTGAGACAGTCCTCACCTCGCTTGGACAGATGCTGGCAAGGTCCCGCGAGCAGGAGCGCGCCGATGAGTTGCATCACACGCAGCAAATTCTCCTGGACACGATCGCAGACGGAATTTGCGCCACGGACGAAAATGGTTTGGTCACATTGTTGAATCCAGCCGGTGCGCGCCTTCTGCGCCTTCAAACCAATAACGTCTTTGGGGTAAACCTACATGAACTCCTCCATGGCTACGCAGCCGTCGGTAACCGATGCACCGAGGAATGTGCTCTACTCGCTGGCCTGAAACAGCAGAAACAGTGGGCAGCAGAGATTGTCATTTCGCGCGAAGACAGCACATCGTTCCCAGCCGAATTTTCACTCACCCCGATTCTCGAAAGTGGCCGGTTCGTCGGCTCTGTCATCAGCTTTCGAGACATTACGCAACGCTTCGCTCTCGATAAGCTCAAGGACGAATTCGTTTCCACAGTTAGTCACGAGTTACGCACGCCGCTCACCTCCATCCGCGGAGCGCTGGGCTTACTTTCTTCAGGGATTCTTGGCGAGTTGAACGACAAGGCGGCCAATCTTCTTCGTATCGCCTTGTCGAACTCGGACCGTCTGGTACGGCTGATCAATGACATTCTTGACCTGGAAAGAATTCAGAGTGGCCGCGAGCCACTAGCATTCCGCATCTTTCCGCTCGATGAGATCGTTCAGCAGGCGATCGACGGGATGCAACCGGTCGCCGAGGCGGCAAAGATCCAACTCATTCACGACGCCAATGGAATGCTGCTGAAAGCTGATCCAGATCGTTTGCTCCAGGTTCTCACGAATCTGCTTTCCAACGCGATCAAGTTCTCTCCACCCGGCGCAACCGTATCGGTAACTCTGCGCGCTAACTCGCGCTCCGTTATCCTCTCCGTCATCGATCAGGGGCGCGGGATTCCGGCTGATAAGCTCGACAGAATCTTTGATCGCTTTCAACAAGTCGATGCTTCCGACTCGCGACAAAAAGGAGGGAGCGGACTCGGTCTGGCAATCTGCCGCACGATTGTGGAACAGCACGGCGGCAAGATTTGGGCAGAGAGAAACCTGATCTGCGGATCCACTTTCCGCGTGCTGCTTCCATTTCGCCCGATATCGACGGATATCGTCATGCCGCCGCTGCTGACAAAGCCTCCTCAGCAAGGCGCTATTTTGATCGCCGACTCCAATAACCGATCACGTGCGACTATCGCCGCGCAACTCCGACGCCAGGGATACAACGTTATCGAAACTACTTCCGCGCGCGAAACCCTCGATGCTCTCTGGATGGATCAGAAGCAGTCCATTCTGAGAGAGCTGGATGCGATCCTGTTGGATGCTTCGATGGGGAAATTCAATGGCTGGGAGATACTCCCGCTGCTCCGACAGCATCCGGCCCTTCGTCACACGCCCATCGTTCTTTTGAGTATGGAGCGCGAAGCATCCCCAGGCCAACTCCCCGAAGGAGCGGATGGATGGATTCAGAAGACGGGGCGAGAGGAGGAACTGCTGCGTGATTTATCCCGCGTCCTGGCCTATCCGGGAGAGTCTGCTCGTATCCTGGTCATTGAAGACGATGTTGATCTTGCTCGCATTATCGGGGATGTCTTTGCCCGGACCGGCATGGATGTGAAGCTGGTTCATACGCGCCAGGATGCTCTGAATACATGTCTCGCTTTCATGCCGCAGTTAATCGTTCTCGACCTCGCTCTGCCTGATGGAGATGGGTTTAATGTCGTGGATTGGCTCCGGCAAAATGACGATCTGGCACACCTGCCGCTGGTTGTGTATTCGGCAAGGGAAATCTCGCTCGGTGAGCGTCCGATGCTGCAACTCGGACCGACGCAGTTCCTCACCAAAGCACGGGTTCAACCGCACGAACTTGAAGCTCTGGTGCTCACCATGCTTCGCCGTTCGCGCCAACGACGTGAATCGGCGCTTCTGGAAATGTCCGAAGGAAGCTATCCTCCTGAATCACTGAACGAACAGCACCCGGC
>JAJZDO010000854.1 GCA_021805955.1 Acidobacteriota bacterium | reverse complement strand
AGATTCGAATGGCCCTCCAAGCCCTATTTTCCCCGAAATTTTTGCTCGGCGGCATCGTTGCTCCTCTTTAAGTCAATGATTCTATTGATATTGCCTGTAAATTGCACCAGAGAAGGTTCAGATGTCGCGCTCGATCCACACTTCCAGAAACTTCGTCAAACAGCTTGGAAAACCTGGCGTCGGATTACTTCAGATTCAAGCGAATAAATTCTGAGGATCCATCTTCCGGCAGTCCGGATTTATTGCGTGCTCTTTGTAAAGCGGCGCGACCCGCACTCAGAAAAACTCCGAGAACAATTGCAATCAACGCGAAAATTCCAACCAGAAACGCGACGTCCAAAATAATTTGCGCGACCAATCTTGGATCGGAGACACTTTGTTTTTCATGGCCCATTGTCACAACCACTTCGTAATGCACCCGCTGCAACAACTCATTGGCGGCACCACTGGTATAGCTTCCGGAGCTCACCGCCAACAGCGGTCCGGAACGGCGTACCAGGATCGCCGCAGGATTGCTGTTGGTGAGCGCCGGAGTCCAAGGGTATTGCGAACTGCCATGGCTTGCAAAATATGCCTGGATTGCATGTAGACGATCGACGGCGATGTCGGAATCCGGATAATTGATGATGGTCAGCGTGCCGATGCCGCCCAAGGCGTTATATTCAGCCGTCACCGCTTCCGCGCTTCGGCCAAAATCCACTAGTTCCGGCGGCAGCACACCGCCGCTCATCCGGTAAGACTGCGGTCCGATCGCATAACGCAGCGTCTCAGATTGCAGATGTTGCGGAGGCAAATAGCGCGGAAGCGTCGGAAGCGTTGCCTGATTGCCGATGGGTTTCGGAAGTTGGGTCACTAGGTCGCGGAGTTCGCCTGCGGACATGGGAGTGATGTGTTCGAATTTTGCGTCGACCAGAGTCGTTCCACTCCAGAAGAGCACGCGCGTGCCATCGAACGCGCCTCCTCCTCCGATGTCGACATCGGACATCGTCGGCCGTCGATAGAAGGTGAAGGCCCCAAATGCGCCGGTTGCGTCTCCGAAGTCCATGGCTTTCACGCTCAGCGAGCCATCGTCGCGGGTGTATTTGGCAGCCTCATAACGGATGAATCCGTATTCCTGCAGCGGAACCGCATCTCCGGCATCGGCAGCCGACGCCTGCGTGGACTGTTCCGGAGTTCCGGTCAGTTGCCAGCCGGCGAATGTATCCGGCAACAAAGTCTGGGGCGCAGGAGACACATTCTCGGTTTGCGACGCAGTCTTCAATGCGGAAGTAGGTTGTTTAGCCGGATGGGTTGCAGTATGCAACTGCGCGGTCAAGGAAAGAGTCGTCAAGATGACGATCGGCAGCGAATAAAGCGGGCGAGGTGCAGACAAAGTCCGGAGCATGGTTCCGAACTCAGACTATCATTCGAAGCACTATTCAGATGGGGCAGACATGGCCTCAGCAGGGATTGTTTTCGCGATACGAACTCCGCTCATTCCGTCGACATACTCGGCCACGCCTCGATACAGCGCCTCGGCCAGTCGTTCGCGATACCGGGGCTGTGACAGCTCGGCGGCATCTTCAGGATTTGTCAGGAATGAAATTTCTGCCAGAATCGAAGGCATTTGCGCCCCAATCAGCACCACAAATGGGGCCTGCTTCACGCCACGATTTTTCAGGCCTGCATTGCCGGACAACAGTCCGGTATACAGATGCTGCTGGACATCTCCAGCAAACTCGCGCGATTCGTCAATCTTATCGCTCAGGGCAATCTTGCGTACCAGGTCGGAAAGCTCGTAAACCGAACGATTGGAGTCGGCATTCTCCCTGCCCGCAACCGCCATCGCATCCGGAGAGGTCGTGAAGTTCAAGAAATAGGTCTCGACTCCGCGAACGTCCGGGTCGGAACTGGAGTTGGCATGAATCGACAGAAACAGATCGGCATGCGCAGCATTGGCGATGGCCGTCCGTTCTTCCAGTGGAACAAATCTGTCGGTGCGGCGGGTGTAGATGACTTCCGCACCCAGGCGCTGCTGCAACAGATGCCCCAGTCGCAACGCCACATCGAGGGCAATGTCCTTTTCCTCCACGCCATCCGGTCCAATCGTGCCGGAGTCATGTCCGCCATGGCCGGCGTCGATGACAATGCGGCGAACCCGCAATCCTAGGACGCGCGCCATGGAACGCTGAACGTTCGTCGCCGGCTCCAGCGGGTACGCCGGTGATTGCGGTTGAGCGACAGGCGGCGTCGATCCATCAACAACCATCGTACTGTTCGCAGTTCGCACGTTGCTTTGAATCTTGGGCGGCGCGGAGATCCTGGTCTGCGGCGAAATCGTCGGCAGGGCTGGGATCAAGGCGTGTTGAATTTTTTGCTCATCGGCGTGCGTAAATTCGGTAGACAGCGCTGGGTGCAGATCCAGAATCAACCGGGAAGGGTTGGATAAGACAAAAGAAGTAAAGCTCACAGGATGTTTCAGTTGCAGCACCAGTGTCGCCTGATTCTGGGTCAGCATACTCACGCGTATGGAACGGAGATTGTCATCCTGCGATGCGGCAATCGTATGATCTAGCAGCGTTTTGGCGGCGCCAGCGCCAAAAAAAACAATCGTGATCTGGCGGCCTTGCAGGTCGGAGTAGGTGTGGTAGGGGGCGGCATCGGTGAGGTCGATGGCCAGGCGCGTTGAGCCGTTTTCCGCCCAGTAGCGGACATCCTGAAGAATAGTTGCCGAGGGCAACGAGTTTGTCAAAGTAGTTGCCGAGGGCAACGAGTTTGTTCGCCTCATTTCTGGTGCATTGGCGGGTGGATTTTCCTCGCTCAGGTCACTCGACGGGACACGATTTTTTGCAATTTGGAGTGGTTTTGTTTCAGCGATCTGCAT
>JAJZDO010000667.1 GCA_021805955.1 Acidobacteriota bacterium | reverse complement strand
CGGCGCCGTGTCTCCGGCGTCGGCGCGAATCACCTGCGCCATCTCGCTCACGCCCGTCAGCACCGCCGCGTCGTAGTCGCCCGTGCGCAGATACGGCACCATCGCGCGCCCAATGTCGCCGGTCTTTCCATCCGGCAGGATTCCTTCCAGTCCATACCCAACTTCGATCCAGTACTTGTGATCCGCCGCCGAAAGCAGCATCAGCACACCGCGATCCGAACCCTTTTTGCCCACCTTCCATCGCTCTTCCAGGCGATTGGCAAAGTCCGCCGCGTCATCCCCGCCGAGGTCGCGCACAATCACCACAGCCACCTGCGCCTGCGCCTTGCCGTGGTCCAGCTCCGCGCAAATCTGATCCAGCCGCTCCACCGTTCCCGCTGACAGAACATGCGCGTCATCCGTGACGTAATCCGTCGGCTGCGGCATCTGCTCCACCGTCTCCGCGCGCGCCACATTCGCCAGCAGCGCCGCGCACGCCATCAGCCCAACCATCCCCAGCCGGCGCAGATTATTCCGCAGTCGATTCATCCTCTGTATTGTACGCGCGGCCATCGCCAGCGGTTCCACACGCCGCCGCAGGCTCCGACGCCATGTTCCGCCGCTGCGAAACGATATTCTGGAAGCGATGACCACACAAGTTCAGCCGCCCGTCGCCCGCAAAATACCCACCTCCCGCACTCTCCACGGCGTCACGCTCACCGACGATTACGCCTGGCTCCGCGACTCGGAAAACCCCGAAGTCATCGCGTATCTCGAAGCCGAAAACGCCTACGCCGAAGCCGTCACCGCGCCGCTCGCCGATCTGCGCGAGCAGCTTTACCAGGAGATGCTCAGCCACATCCAGCAGACCGACGAATCCGTCCCTTACCGCGACCGCGGCTGGTGGCACTGGACGCGGACCGAGGAGGGCAGGCAGTACGCAATCCATCTGCGCCGCCGCGACACGCCCGACCATCCCGAAGCAAGCCAGCCGGAGATCGTCCTCGACGGCAACGCGCTCGCCGTCGGCCACCCGTTCTTCGCCATCGGCGACATGGACATCAGCGACAGCGGCCAGCTTCTCGCCTGGACGGTCGATCACACCGGCTTCCGCCAGTACTCGCTGCGCCTGCGCAACCTCTCCACCAGTGCCGATCTCGACTTCACGCGCCCGCGTGTCGGCTCCGTCTGCTGGGCTGCGGACAGCCAGACACTCTTCTTCACCGTCGAAGACGAAATCCAGAAGCGCCAGCACCAGCTCTGGCGTTTCTCGCTCGCCACCGGAGAAGAGACGCTCGTCTTTGAGGAGCCGGACGAGCGCTACAACCTGAGCCTCAGCCGCACGCGCGACGGTCGGTATCTCCTGCTCCACATCGGAAGCCACATCACCAGCGAACTCCGCTTCCTGGCCGCCGACCAGCCACTCGACGAGTGGCAGATCATCCTGCCGCGCGTCGAAGATGTGGAATACGACGTGGACCACCGTGAAGGCTACTGGCTGATTCGCAGCAATGATCGCGGACGCGACTGCCGCCTCTTCGCGCGCCATGTCACTGGCTCAGATGCGGAAACAGAACTTCTCCCGCACCGCCCCGGCATCATGCTGGAGTCGGTCGAAGTCTTCGCCTCGTTTCTCGTCGCCTGCGAGCGCGAAAACGGCCTGCCCCATCTGCGCATTCACCGCTTCGCCGGCTCCGGATCAACCGACCTGTCTCAGCTCGCATTCGCAGGCGAGATCGCCTTCCCTGATCCCACTTACAGCGCTTACCCCGCGGCCAACGCCGAGTTCGACGCGACGCATTTCCGCTACGCATACCAATCCCTCACCGCGCCAGCGTCCGTCTACGACTACAGCCTCGCGACCGGCGTGTCCACGCTGCTGAAGCAGCAGCCCGTTCCCGGCGGCTTTGACAAATCCCTCTACACCAGCGAACGCATCTGGGCCACGGCTGCGGACGGAACCCGCGTGCCCATCTCGCTCGTCTATCGCCGAGACCGCTTTCAGCCTGGCCAAAACCCGCTCCACGTCTACGGCTACGGCTCCTACGGCTACGCGCTGCCCATCGGCTTCAGCGCCAATCGACTCAGCCTGCTCGACCGCGGCCTCGTCATGGCCTGGGCACACATTCGCGGCGGCGGCGACCTGGGCGAAACCTGGCATGACGCCGGAAAAATGCTCGTCAAGGAGAACACATTCACCGACTTCAACACCTGCGTCCGCCATCTCCTCGCAACGGGCCACGGCGACCCGGCGCGCGTCGCCATCGAAGGCGGCAGCGCAGGCGGACTGCTCATGGGCGCGGTTGTCAACCTCGACCCCGCGCTCTTCCGCGTTGTCGTCTCCCACGTTCCCTTCGTGGATGTGATGAACACCATGCTCGACCCCGCCCTGCCGCTCACCGTGCCTGAATACGAAGAGTGGGGCGACCCCAACCAGCCCGAATACTTCCACACCATGCTCGGCTACTCGCCCTACGACAACCTGAAACCCGGCAGCTATCCGGCGATGCTCGTCAAAACCAGCCTCCACGACAGCCAGGTCATGTACTGGGAACCGGCCAAATACGTCGCCCGCCTGCGCACGCTCAAGACCGACAGCCACCCGCTGCTCTTCCACATCAACATGACCGCGGGCCACGGCGGAGCCAGCGGCCGCTACGACTACCTGCGTGAGATCGCCTTCGACTACGCGTTTCTGTTGCAGGAGTTGTCCGTGTGGCCTGCCCGGTAATTTGTAACAGTGAGATTATTCGTGTAGCGCAGTGGGAGAGGTGGATAATCTGCCCGTCACGGTCGTAGTCGGTGTGAGAGTAGTGGGAAACGCGCTTTGCTTCCCACGTTTCATCGCGCTGGAGAACTCCAGGCCGCCAGGTGGTCGGCGCTGGATGTCTGTAGCCCAGCAGGAGTGTGCCGACTGGAGTTGAAGTAGACGCGCCAGCGTTCCGTCAGCACGCCCACCTCCTGCAGGGGATGGAAGATTTCTCCGTTTAGAAATTCGTTGCGGATTTTGGAGTTGAACCTTTCGCAGTAGCCGGTGCTCCCGCGTAGCGTTGCCGGGGAGATTTTTCCGAGCACTCGCAAGGTCGGCTCCTATGCAAAAGCGCGATAACGGCGCTCCACATCACCGCGCCATAAGGCACACGACGCAGCGGAGCAGATACGATGTACGGTTCGGCTGTCATCGAGTTTGAAGTGAGTCCCAAGCAAACACTCTCCGAAGCAGAACGTCCGCTTCGCGAGTACGTCGCTGCAATCTGGCAGCCTGAGCCGACGCTGCGGCGGAATCTGGACGCGGTGGCCACATACGGTATTCCGCGAAAAATCCATCTTGCCGTGCTTCCGGTGGGTTCCGAGGAAAAAATCAGATAGAGTCGCAAAGGAAAATAGCAGAAAAATTTCCCTTTTCTTATTGACAACTTTAATCTTTCATGGTTGAATCGCTCTGAATCAAAACCGCAGTTTTTTAACTTCCCCGTTCCCTCTGCGTCAGGCTTATCGGTTTTGTTGAAGTCGGTCCGCCGTTGCGCGGCTGCGCCTCTGTTTTTATCTCAATCATCATTCCGTGAGTGAATGACCTTCTGAATGGAATCAAGTGTACCGGACGCATCCGGGGCAGTCTCTTCGTCCATGCGGCCGCCGAACCATATTCTCTTTGCTTTGCGGTGGCCGACACGGCATGCCGCCAATGGCGTTTTCCGGATGGAAGCATAGGGCAAAAGGAGAATTTATGAGCATTAGAAGCAACGGGCAGCGCAATGTATACAAGGCCGTTCGCTGGGTGGTCATCGTTGCCGCCGCTGCGTTCGTGTGCCTCGGGCTTGTGGTCGCGGCGAAGCTTATCTTTCCTCTTTCTACCATCGGCAAAGTCCAGGATGAAGCCATGCGCGCCGGGCGCACAGCGGACAGTCTTCGCGGTGCCGATGAAGATTATTTCCACGACATGGATGGCGGCATCAAGCTTACGCGCGATGAGATTATCGGTCGCAACAACTGGATTGTATGGACTGGCGGCAATGATCGCTTTTGGGACGCGATCTCGCCTAAAAGCGTCGGCATTCTTGACCTGTTGAAGGTCATCTCCGACTACCCGGCGCTTCCTGCGAAGCGATCCAACCGCTGGGACTATCTTGGTCTCGTCAATGAACCCTGCTTTGCACAGGCCAGCGGTCCCGACCCAAACCGATGGGGTTTGTGGCTTGACAAGAGAGGTACGGATTGCCCTCCGGACCCATTCGAAAACGCTGATAAGTATCCCGGCGTCAAAATTGGCGCGCGTGGCAAGACCGTCGAGGTTGGCTCTTACTACGGCTACCCGACGGGGATCGTCGGTCTGCGTCTGTTTCCCAATCCCAACTTCGACGAAAAGGCCAGGAGGCACTGGGATCCTGTGCGCTATTACACCGATCCCACGTATTACAACGACGCTAAGCTGGTAAAACCGTATCGCGTTGGAATGTCCTGCGGCTTCTGCCATGTCGGTCCGAACCCACTCAAGCCTCCTGCCGACCCCAACAACCCGAAGTGGGAAAACTTAAGCTCCATGGTGGGCGCGCAGTATTTCTGGATTGATCGCATCTTTAACTGGAACGGTGACCAGAAACTCTATTTCTATCAGCTCTTTCACACGTCCCGCCCAGGTTCGCTCGATACTTCGCTGGTATCTACCGATAACATCAACAATCCACGCACCATGAATGCCGTCTACGACCTGAACGCGCGGCTGGCCATGGCATTTAGGTGGGGCAAGGAGCGGATCGCGGGCGGGCAACTGAATAACAAGCAGTTCAATGACTATCCATCCGCCTCGGACCTCTATCAATTTTTCACTCCGCCTGAAACTGTCTTTACGGCGCGCGTCCTGAAGGACGGGTCTGATTCTGTCGGAACGCTGGGTGCTTTGAACCGTGTTTATATCAACATTGGCCTCTTCAGTGAGGAGTGGTTGCAACACTTTAACCCCCTCATCGGCGGCAAGAAGATCACCCCAATGCCGATTGCAACGCTCGAAAAAAACTCCGCCTATTGGAGAGCGACCGAAGATCAAACTGTCGATCTGGCCCGCTTCATGCTGGTGAGCACTGATCCACAGCGTCTGAGCGATGCCCCTGGCGGCAAGACTTATTTGACTGCAGACCGTACGCAACTGACGCGCGGAAAAATCATCTTCGCCGAACGCTGTGCGCGCTGCCACTCCAGCAAGCTGCCTCAGTTGCCACCACAGGACGATCTGGCCGGATGCGCGGGCAGCAATTACATGGCTTGTTTCGTCCGTTACTTCCGCTATTCGCAGACCGATCAGTTTAAGTCCGAGATGCAAAAGATTGTTCTCTCTCCGGATTTTCTCGACAAGAACTACCTTTCCACTGACGCCCGCATTCCCGTTACCCTTCTGGGCACGAATGCCGCCAGCCCGCTGGCCACGAATGCCATTGGAGGTAACATCTGGGATAACTTTTCCTCGCAGAGTTATAAGGAACTGCCCTCGGTCGGCGTCATTCGTTATAGCGATGCGCTAACAGGCAAGCTGGTTGACTACAAAATGCCTGCCGGAGGACGTGGCTATACACGAGTTCCAAGTCTTATCAGTGTGTGGTCCACTGCACCGTTTCTGTTGAACAACAGCGTGGGAACCTTCAATCCCAGCCCTTCGGTCGAAGCTCGCATGGACAGCTTCAACAACTCCATTCATCAGATGCTATGGCCGGAGACTCGCGCCAAGGATAGTGACCAGGCCGCCAGTCTTCCGCCCGGCGTGCATTATCTTCCCACCACTCCATGGCCAAGCCACATTGATCGCACAACGCGGCAAAGCTCGATTACGGTCGCTTATGGATATCTTCCCTGGATACTCCGTAGCGCCTCCGGATTGGAACAGGCGTTATTACCCTGGCTCTTCGATAAGAATGGGGTCCGAATTGGCCCATTTCCCGCTGGCATGCCGGTTGGCCTGGTCTCGAACATCGATCTTCTTGGAGACAGCGACAGCAATTGGGCGCGCGTGAAACGTCTCGCCTACGTGGCATGGCTGATGCTCGGTTATCAACACAAGGTAGGCAATCTGGGATCAACTCCGGACAACGCACAGCTTCAGGCCGCCTTCGACAGGATTGCTCCCCGGTTGGAGGCTCTGAGCAAATGCCCGGATTATGTCGTCAACAAGGGTCATTATTTTGGAACCCCATTCTTCAACGAATTACTCAGGACCCCGGCATTACAGGATTCCGGCATTCAGCAGGAGCCACCGCTCAGCGATGCCGACAAGCAGGCACTGATCGAGTTTCTCAAAACATTTTAGGACTGTGCTCAGCGTGAGCCGCGTGCGCGGGGTGTATGAAGCTGCAAGGCGCGCATGGAAGTCAGCCAGCAAGGAGAAATGCGTATGTCTCCGGAGAAAAATGAAGACTTTGAGTTCATCGTGGTTGGATCGGGCGCAGGAGGTGGCACGGTCGCAGCGCGCCTGGCCGAGGCGGGCCACAAAGTGTTGCTGCTCGAAGCCGGAGGCGATCCGGCGACGCTTACGGGCAGCGACCCGAACAGTGGTCCAGGCGTGAATACAATGCCCGAAGACTACGAGGTTCCTGTCTTCCACCCCATGTCCAGCGAGAATACGGCGATGAGCTGGGAGTTCTTTGTCCGCCATTATGCAAACCTCGCTCAGCAGAAATTGGATTCCAAGTTCGTTCCCAGCCGCGACGGCGTCTTCTATCCCCGCGCGGGCACCCTGGGCGGATGCACGGCGCACAACGCCATGATCATGATCTACCCGTCGAACTCTGACTGGGATTCGCTGGCGGAACTGACCGGCGACAAATCATGGGGCGCGAAAAAAATGCGGCGCTACTTCGAGCGCATGGAGAATTGCCGTCATCGACCCTTCGACCGTGCCATTGCCAAATGGATTCCATTCGTCAATCCCTCGCGGCATGGATGGTCCGGCTGGCTGACGACCGAGAAGGCCATCCCTGCGGAAGCTCTGGGAAGCGGCGAGTTACTGAAAACTCTCGCCGCATCCGCATTCAAAGCCTTCCAGGAGAGCGGTGAGCCTATCCATCAGGCTGAGGATCTGATCGAAAGTCAGCTCGATCCCAATGATTGGCGGCTCGTGAAGAGAAACGCCGTCGGCATTCGTTACACGCCTCTGATGACCGACAATCACCAGCGCAGGGGAGCGCGCGAGCGCGTGCTAGAGGCCGCCCGCAGTCATCCCCTGTGGATCGAAACCGATGCCCATGTTACGGAAGTGATTCTGGAGAATTCAGAGAGCGGACTCAAGCGGGCCGTCGGTGTGCGCTATCTCAAAGGCCCCCGACTGTATCGCGCATTCAATCCCTCCTCTAACTCCGAGGGCGAGCGGAGAGAAGCCTTCGCCTCGCGCGAAGTAATTCTCGCAGGCGGTGCCTATAACACGCCGCAGTTACTGATGCTTTCCGGCATCGGTCCACAGGAGCATCTGTGCAGCATGGGAATTCCGGTGCAGGTTGCTCTCGAAGGTGTGGGCAAGAACCTGCAGGATCGCTATGAGGTCGGCGTGGTCCATCGCATGGCCAAACCGTGGAACATCCTCTGTGGCGCAAAGTTCAACCGGCACGACTGCCAGTATGCGCAATGGGCGGCGAAAAAAAGCGGCGTATACACCACCAATGGCTCGGTGCTTGCAGTCATTCACAGGTCAAGCCGCATTCAGCCGGTCCCCGACCTGCTTTGCTTCGCTCTGCTCGGATACTTTCGTGGCTACTATCCGGGTTATTCCGCCCAGTTTGCCAAACAACTCGATGTCCTCACCTGGGCTGTCCTCAAGGGGCACACCGTGAATCGCGGTGGTGAAGTTCTCCTGCGTTCCCGCGATCCTCTCGACCCTCCGTACATTAATTTCCACTATTTCCAGGAGGGCACGGATAAGAAAGGCGAGGATTTGGATGCCGTGGTCTCCGGCATTCGCTTCGTGCGCACCATGACCAAGGATTTAATTGCTCAAGGCATCATTGCTGCGGAAGAGATTCCCGGCCCCCATGTGCAGACCGACAACGAACTGCGTCAGTTTGTCCGCGACAATGCCTGGGGCCATCACGCCTCCTGCACCTGCCCCATCGGGAACAAGGAAGACTGTGGCGTGCTGAGCAGTGATTTCAAGGTTCACGGCACAGAAGGGCTTCGCGTCGTCGACGCATCTGTGTTTCCCCGTATTCCGGGGCTGTTCATCCTCACCGCTGTCTACATGATCGGCGAAAAAGCGGCGGATGTGATTCTTGAGGAGATCAAAAAACGATAGCGTAAACGGGTCGCGCGGAATTGCGAAACTGCGCGCGGAACAAACAGGTTCACCGCTTTTGTCGTCTCGCAACGCGATCCGCACACGCTATCCATCCCACGGAGGTGCAGTGTGCGCTCGATTCGACAGTTTGTCGTTTATCTCTACCTGCTGCGATTCAGCCTTCTGCTGTGGCTGCTTCCGCTGATTCTCTTGCTTGTCGATCACTTCGCCACAAGCGCGTTTACACGCGGCATCTTTCTGCCGGGACAATGTTTGTCTTACCTCGTCAACACTTTCTTTTTAGTATCCAATGGCGCGCTCTCGCTCGTCACGGCGCGAATTGTTGTCCGCAACGGAAACGACCGTTTTGACGTCGAGGCTCCTGCTTTCTTCTGGAAACTTCTCGGCGGACATGGCGGTAATAAAAACAAATGGGCGCTCCTGGCCTTGTTTCTCAGCCAGATCAGCACTCTCGTCTCTTTCTTCTGGATCAGGACCCTTGCCGAGCGACAGGGAATTTCCGCAAGCGCGATTTGGTTGGGATCGCTCTACGGCCTGATCATCGCCGCCTTCTTTTGGTTTGTTGTTAACTGCGTTTACATCGTTCTATACGATGCAGAAGCCTACCGACCCTACAATTCCGGAGCATGCCCGAAAAAAGATGAGAAGGATCCTGATCCGGCACCAATTATGCTCCTGCCGAATTGGAAATTTCTTAATTCCTTCCAGGGCAAAAAGTTTCAACCCGGGTTCATGGCGCGCAAGTTATTGTCTCTGCTGTCCACTTTGGCTCGCATCGGCGGACCGGGCTATGTTTGCGAGCGCACCAACGGCAAAAAGGGCGTTTCTGGCGCGATTCTCTGGGAGGGACATATCTTCGCCACGATCACCTTCTTTGCTCTTCTGGTGATCTATCTTCTCCAGTGGATTCTTGCCGCTCCTCTTCGGCTGAGTTACGGAGGAAATATAGCCATTGCTTCTGTTGTCATCGCTTTTTTCGTGGGATTCGGCATGGCAAGACGGAGAGATGCTGGCCGTCTTGAGATCATATGCTGCCGACTTTGTTTCGGCGTTTTGCTTGCAGTCATTCCGATTATCATTACCCTGTTGTATTCATTTTTCGATGCCCAGCGGTTCCCGGTCTTTGCGGAAGTCCTGCTCCTCTTCAACTTGCTGTTGTCGCTCGCCGCCGGCGCCGCGTTTCTCCTGGATCGGTCGAGACTTCCCGTCCTTGAAGTCGTGGTTGGAATCTTCCTGATATTGAACATGGCCTATCACCCGAAATCCAATGATCGCTACATCACGTTGCGCGAGCGGAGCACGCCCGCTCCCGCGCTGCGATCCCCGGCGGACTTTATCCGCAATCGCGCGCCGGAGGCGTTTGATTCCGCAAAATCCGAGCCAATCATCATCGTGACGGCTACCGGAGGGGGCATTCACGCCGCCGCATGGACCGCTCAGATACTCGGCAAGTTAGAAGAACAGTCGCAGCAGGACTTTCATGGAAGTTATAACTTTCATGACCACCTTGTCCTGCTCAGCACCGTCTCCGGTGGCAGCGCGGGTGCCTTGTCCTTCCTTCATGAATATACGGCGAACGATCCCTTCGAGCACCCGCGGCAAGCGACGAAGCGCATGTTCGAGTCCGCCAGATGCTCAAGCCTCGAAGCCGTCGCCTGGGGACTGACGAACATGGATTTTCTTCAGGCGCTAACCACCTTCCCGCGCAGCAGCGGCGGAGATTTCTCGCTCGAACCCGCAGCTCTGCGTGATCGAAGCTGGGCACTGCGCGCTTCTTTTGCGCGCAACCTTACGGATCACGACTGCTTCGATGCGCAGACACGCGCCTCGCTGGAACAGCTGGAGAGCGCGCAGCCTGACA
>JAJZDO010000193.1 GCA_021805955.1 Acidobacteriota bacterium | reverse complement strand
CTGGGCCGCGCATGCTTTTCAAAACTCGGCTGGCAGGCAAATGTTATCTGGCGCATCGCGTCCTCGTCACTTCTACATCCTTAGACGCCAAGGACGCGGATTCGTGGCTTAATCAGAGGTTCCTTAGTTGCAGTCTTTCGTAAAGCAAAGATTTTTGCTGAAAAACGGCATCACATGATTCTGGAATCGATCCGCAACTACGCTCGTATGCGTTCCGGAGTAGATCGTGAAGCTGTTCGCTACGCCGTAGCTATCCAGAATGTTGTGCAGCTTGGTTGCATCTAAGCGCAGGCCGTCCTGATCGCCCACATCCATCGAAATAGCCCGGTATTGCTTGAGGTTGTCAATGTACTGATCGACGAATGCGAGCGGCGAGTTTGCCGTATACTTCGCCGCAATATTCGGCTGTAAAACACCGTCTTTCGTTGGTAGGTCAAAGTAGAGTGGAGGATTCTTGGGATCCGGTGCCCACGCCGCTGCTGTTGCATACTGCGCCGAAGCAAAGCCCGGCGATTGTGCTGCCAGATCGGCGGGAGACTTGGCCGCCGCCACTTTTTTCTCGCTCGCAATCGCGAGGTCCTTCATCCGGTCACTCGGTCCTCGTCCACCACCCACCATCGAGGACATGCAGCAGGGACTCATGATGTAGAGCGCTCCGAAGACGTCCGAATGTTTCATGCCGATCCGTGATGCACCATAACCGCCCATCGAGTGACCAACCAGGCCGCGGCTTTGCCGATCCGGAATCGTGCGATAGTGCGCGTCCATGTAGGCCACCACATCCTTGGCGATGTAGTTTTCAAAATCACCTGTGGTCGCGGAGCTGGAGTACATGGATCCGTTGTAGATGGTCTTGGAATCAGGCAGAACAACGATCATCTCGTGTGCGCCTTGTGCGAAGGCACCTTCGATGGTTTGCGGAACGTGTATCTCGTGTGTCCACTGTTCGGCACCGATGGAGTAGCCGTGCAGCGCATAGACAACGGGATAGTGACGCTTCTTGTCCTTCTGATAGCTGGGCGGCAGGAAGACGATCACATCGCGATCCACCGCATCGCCCTCCAGATTGCCCTCGAGGTGCGCGCCGTGAATCTTGATGTGCTCCACCGTGACAGGCTTTGCGCCGGGGACTGGGTCGGGAACAATCGTCTTCACCTGCGCTGCGAGTGGAATGGACGCCGTGGTGGCGAGAGCTACTGTCAAAGCTAAAAATATTTTTGGGGTCAACTTCATCCTCCAAAGAAAATGGGTTCGGTTATTGCACCGGATAGGAGTAGATGTTCACGCTGAAAGGACGTACAGTCACCGTTCCCGGCAATGCTCCCAGTGACTTGTCTTCCACCTGAACCTCGGGTTTCTTGTCTACCTGTACAGTTGCGTTGATCGAGTCGGGAGCCATGCGATACAGATGCCCCGTGCTGGCAAGCTTTGCTCCAAGGATCGTGATTTGAAGACTCTGCCCGGTCTCCGACGGATTGATCACAGCGATTGCCAGAGTCTTCCGGTCCTGGCTCAGCGCCGCGCTCACATCCAGCGGATACGTCGGACTGCCGGGATTAACCGCAGGCTGGTCCCCACCCGGAGGGAAGACTGGCTTGGGTTGCGGCGAGTTGCCCGTCACCTCCACAGGAAGCGTGCCGAAGTGATCGCGATACATCTTGAAGAGCATCCCGGTCGGATTCAGAATCGCCTCGGTTCGATTCTCACTCATCATCGCCGTTGCAAAGGTCACCGCGCCCATCTGAAAGACATTGGAGTGGCGGAACATCTCATGAAACGCCCAGGCGTAGGCCGGAACCGTCTTGTACGAATTGGGAACTCCACCGAAGTAGGCCCACTCATCGATGGCGATGGGAACCGGCTTGGCGCGTAAAGCCGGGATCAGCTTCAGGTACTCCTCATAGTGCTCATATTTCGCGCGAACCTGCACGGCGGCCGCGCGCTCCCACTCGATCAGCGAAAGCGGCGGATTGATGGGAACTTTCTTCTGCAGCTTGATGTTGGTGTGCTGCGTGCCTGAGGCGTAGTAGTGCTCGCTCACCATATCGATGTTGTCAAGGCAATGCAGCAGCAACTGCCCCGTCCAGTCTGCAGAAGAAAGATAACTAGGAATGTACTGGCCGTTGATGCGTCGCGCCTGATCGGCACCTTCCATCACATCGGGCATAGCACCGGGAGCAATCAGTTTGATCGTCGGATCAACCTTGTGCATCTCTTTGGCAAACATGTTGTACTTCAGCTCAAACTGCGGCAGCGCCATAGCCCCCATCTGGTAGTCGCCCCAGGACTCGTTGCCAATGCCCCACAGCTTTACGTGATACGGCGCGGGGTGTCCGTTCTGCGCGCGCCATTTGCCCATGGGCGTTGTCGCCGGGCCGTTGGTGTACTGGACGAGTTGTCGCGCAGACCACGCATCGCCAAAGCCCGCATTGACCGTGATATAAGGATCGACCCCAAGCAGACGGCAAAGCGTCAGAAACTCATCTGTGCCCACATCGTTTGGCTGCACCGCGTGCCACACAGGATCGAAGATCGGTGGGCGCTTGTCGATATCGCCCACGCCATTGCGCCACTCATACGCGGAGACAAAGTTGCCGCCCGGAAAGCGCAGAACCCCAAACCTCAACTGCTTCAGTGCGGCAATCACTTCAGGCCGGAAGCCGTCGATGTTATCGGCCGGCATCAGCGAAACCGCACCAACGTGAAACGATCTCTTACCTGTTCCAGTGATCTCCAGGCTTGCATCGTCGGTACTGGCCGTGGAGACAAAGTGCAGCGGAAACTTGCGATAAACCGTGCCCAGTGAATGAATCGTGACGGTCTCGCGATCCGTCGGCGCAGTGCCCCACATCGCGGTTGGCCCCGG
>JAJZDO010000596.1 GCA_021805955.1 Acidobacteriota bacterium | reverse complement strand
TTTGTCGCCAACGATGGAGAGCCGAACTTCCTCTACCGCAATAACGGGAACGGGACATTTACAGACGTCGCATTCCAGGCGGGCATCGCAGTCAATCAGGATGGAAACGAACAGGCCAACATGGGCGTTGCGTTGGGCGATTACCTGCACAAAGGCCTCTTCTCGATCGCCATTACTCACTTCAGCGAAGAATATGCAGCCCTTTTCCGGAATGACGGAAATCTCAATTTCACCGACGTTTCCTGGGCTGCCGGTCTCGCACGAGGCTCCGTGCCGTATGTCGGCTGGGGGGATGCTTTCTTTGACTTCAACAATGATGGCTGGCCCGACTTCATCTATGTCAACGGTCACGTTTACCCGCAGGTGGACACGGCAGACATCGGCACGCACTACCGCGAGCCTAAACTCCTTCTCTTGAACGAGGGCAACGGAACGTTCCGCGACATAACCGGGCTCGCGGGAGCCGCTTTATCCATCCCTCAAGTCAGCCGCGGGCTCGCCACCGGCGACCTGTTTAACGATGGTCACATGGATGTCGTGGTCGAAAACCTTGAAGGCTCTCCCATGCTTCTACGGTCAGAAGGCGGCCCATCCAACCACTGGATCAGCTTCGAACTGGCAGATGCCCCCGGCAATCGTCTTGCGCTCAATGCGCGTGTGATCGTCTCAGCCGGCGCACTGGTTCAGCAGGACGAAGTCCGCAGTGGTGGAAGCTACCTTTCGCAGAACGATCTTCGACTACACTTCGGGCTGGGAGCGCATTCGCAGGCCGATTCCGTAAAAGTCCTTTGGCCCGAGGGTAAAACCGAAACGATCGGACACCTGCCGGCGGACCACTTTTACTGCATCCTGCAGGGCAAAGGCGTTGTCCCTTGTCCTTCAATCCGCCCTGCAGCGCCCAACACGCATCCCTAGGCTTCGGGTTCCAAATGCATCGTTTTACTTTCTGACAAGATATGAAGCCAAACGCCATCCAAAAATCGGATAAGCCTCAAAGGGTGAGCCTCAAAACTCTCGCTGCGCACCTTGGACTGGACCCCGGCACGGTCTCAGTGGTTCTGAACGAAGTCCCAGGCCGGTCAATTCCCGAAAAAACCCGCGAGCGAATCCGACTGGCAGCGAAGGAGCTGAACTATCAGCCAAGTCTTCTTGCCCGTTCGCTGCGAATCCGCAAAACGATGACGATTGGAATTCTGGTACCGGTGCTGGGAGAGGGGTATCACACTGAAATTCTGACTGGGATTGGCAATGAACTGATCAAGCACAACTACTTCTACTTCATTGCGCATCACCTGCATCGCCCCGACCTGATTGAAGAGTATCAACGGATGCTTGTGGCCCGGGGCGTTGAAGGGCTGATTGGTCTTGATACAGCAATCACCCATGGCCACGCGGTTCCAACGATCGCGGTCGCCGGGCATAAACGCATCGAAGGGGTTACGAATATTGTCCTCGACCATCGGAAGGCCGCAGAATTAGTACTGCGCCATCTGTATGACTTGGGCCATCGCAAAATTGCATTCATGCGCGGCCAGCCGTTCAGCGCCGACTCCTTGATCCGATGGACCAATCTGGTGGAGGTTGCGCGAGAGCTTAGCCTCTCGATCGATCCAGCGCTTACGATCCAGCTGGACCGCGATCTGACTTCGCCCGAACTCGGATATCCAGTGATCCAGCAGCTTTTGTCGCAACGCCGCAAGTTCACTGCGCTGGTGTCCTTTAATGACATCGCGGCCACGGGCGCCATCCGCGCGCTCCATGACTCCGGCCTCTCCGTGCCCAGGGATATTTCGGTCATCGGGTTTGACGACATTCGCGCTGCCGCGTTTATGAGTCCCAGCCTGACGACTATCCGCCAGCCTTTGATCGAAATAGGGCAGCTATCTGCAAATATTCTGCTGGATTCTTTGCGGGGAACGCACCCTCTTTCGGACGAAATTGCCGTTGAGCCGCAACTGGTCGTTCGCGAGTCCACGCGCGCACTGCGAAAGACGTCTCCAGGCACACACCGCAGCTGATCCCGTGACAAAAGCCAATGGCGTCCCGCTAGATTTCCGTTCGCGAGCCAATCTGCTTACGCTTCATTTTGGGTTTGCCTTCACTGGGGTAATGGTCGTCCTGCTGGGCTCAATTCTTCCCCGTTTCACCGCGCAACTGCACATCAATGATGCCCAGGCGGGACTCCTGATGATGGCGCAGTTTGTCGCCAGTGCAGTGGGGGCCCTCTTTGTCCGTAAACATCTTTGGCAGACTCTCCGCGCGGGTTATCACCTCCAGGTGCTTGCAGCCCTCGGCGTTGTCTTTGCACCACTGCATTTTCTTCCCATATTTTTCGCATTGCTTGGTCTCAGTCTCGGCGTGTTGATGACGACCACGACAATCCTTGTGGGCCGCATATCCACGGTCCGCAAGGGAGCGGCTCTTGCAATTCTCAATGTCTATTGGAGTATTGGCGCCGTACTCGGACCCGCTCTGGTCTCCCGGCTGCCCGCCACAATCAACTGCCGCTATGCCTACATACCTGCCATCGTCGTTTCGCTTTTCGCAGAAATCGGCCTTTACAGGCCACTTCCCCGGCCTGCACAAACGGCCAACGCCCTCGCAGCGCCTACTGCGCCTCTGCTCCGGCTCATCGCGTATTCCTCCGCCATCGCGTTTCTCTATGTAGGTGTGGAGGCTTCGCTGGGCAATTGGATCACAACGTATCTGCACCGGAACATGGCATCCACCTTTGAACGCAGCACTATCAGCCTCGGCTGCTTCTGGGCCACGCTCCTTGTTGGGCGCCTGCTCACCCCGATACTGCTTCGCAGAATGCGGGAAGACACTCTTTGCCTACTGGCCTCCGGGGTTGCGGCCGCCGGCG
>JAJZDO010000973.1 GCA_021805955.1 Acidobacteriota bacterium | reverse complement strand
GATCTGGCACATATCGTCGACCCGCTGCGCCTCTCACAGGTGCTCAATAATTTCGTCAGCAATGCGCTCCGATTCACTCAGAGTGGGGAGATCGAACTGCGTGCCGAACTCCTCGAGCGACTCGACAGTTGTGAGCGCATACGCTTCTCGGTCAAGGACACCGGCATTGGCATCGCCAAGGAAGCCCAACAGCACTTGTTTCAACGCTACCGCCAGGAGAGTGCCGATACTGCCCGTATGTACGGTGGTACCGGACTGGGGCTGTCGATCTGCCGCCGTCTGACGGATTTGATGGATGGTCAACTCGAACTGGACAGTGAACCCGGTCGGGGTTCCACCTTCGCTGTGATCTTCAATCTGCCGGTTTCTGCGATGCCGGGGGACATGATGGTGACTGCCTCGTCCGAGGTGACACAAAAGCATGTTCAACCGCTCCTGGAGGGCGGCGTGGATTCGCCGCTGGTATTGGCAGTGGATGATCATCCGATCAACCGCGATTTGTTGATGCGCCAGATCAAGTTGCTCGGTTTGCGGGCCGAAACCGCCGAAAATGGGCAGGTCGCACTGTCTCTGTGGCGAGAGGGGCGCTTTGCGCTGGTGATCACTGACTGTCACATGCCGGAGATGGACGGGTATGCGCTCACTCAGGAGATACGCAGGATCGAGGCCGAGAAAAGACTGCCGCGTACGCCCATCATCGCCTGGACAGCCAATGCGCTTTCTGAAGAAAAGCAACGCTGTCAGGACGCCGGCATGGATGCGTTGCTGGTCAAACCTGCGGATCTGTCGCAACTGAAAGAGGCGCTGAAAAAATGGCTGAACCTCTCCGGGACAGACCACCGTCAACCCGCAGTCTCGCCGCAAACGGGAGACGCCGGACAGAGCCCGGGTCCCATCGATTATGTCGCGCTGAGTCGTGTGGTGCCGAAGCATGCCGAGCAGATTCGGGTGCTGCGTGATTTTCAGGCACATCTTCGGGCCGACCGCGTTCATTTGGGCGACATGCTGGAACAGAGGGATGGCGTCAAGGGTGAGCGCACGGCCCATCGCATGAAAGGCTCGAGCCAGATGGTGGGGGCAATGGACATCGCCCATGCTTGCGCCGTCATCGAGCAAGCGGTGCGGGATGGGAAATTGGCGGACGCGTGCGCAGCCATGGCTGGGCTGGATGAAGGCATCAAACGGCTGGAGGCACATTGCATGGAATTGAAAGAGGCGAATGGGGGAAACCAATGATTGCGAGTGAACTGAATTTTCTGGTGGTTGAAGATGATGATTTTCAGCGCCGGATAGTCGTTGCCATGCTGCGCTCGTTGGGGGCCGTCGAGGTACAAGAGGCAGGCAATGGCAGGCAGGCACTCGAGATACTGCATGTTGCGAACCCCCGGTCGGTGGATATTGTGCTTTGCGACATGGACATGCCGGAAATGGATGGTATGGAGTTCCTGCGCCACCTGGGGCAGGAAAATAACACGGCTGCAGTCATCATCCTCAGCATGTTGGAACGGGTGTTGCTGGTTTCGGTGGAAAAGATGTCCGAAGCCTACGGGGTCAAGTTGCTGGGGGCCGTCGAAAAACCCATCACGCTGGTCCAACTCGAGGCGTTGATTTTCCGTTACGAGCGAGGGGAAAACAGGGTGCGGCAATCCCATGGTGTCGTACAGGTGTTCACTCTCGAGGAAATCAGGCAGGGAATGAAGGCGGAACAGTTTGAACCCTACTTTCAACCCAAGGTGGATATGAAGAAAGGGCGGTTGATGGGAGCGGAGGCGCTGGCGCGCTGGATTCACCCCAAGTGTGGCGTGATCGCTCCCTGTGCCTTCATCCCGCTTCTGGAGAAGGCACGGGAGATGGATGAACTGACCTTCATGATGTTGGAAAAGTCGGTGGCTGCCTGCCGCTCCCTGCAGGACAAAGGCCATTCGCTCGCCATTTCGATCAATGTGTCCCTGACCTCGCTGACGGACATCACCCTGGCTGACCGGGTGACGCAAACGGTGCTCGATGCCGGGGTGGATCCCCGCAGCATCGTTCTTGAAATCACCGAATCGGCGGCGATGACCAATGTGGCCCACGCCCTGGAAAATCTGGCGCGCCTGCGCATGCATGGTTTTGGTCTTTCCATCGATGACTTTGGCACGGGTTATTCCAGTATGCAACAACTGATGCGGATTGCCTTCAGCGAATTGAAAATCGACCAGTCGTTTGTGAAAAACATTGCCCACAACGAAGCAATGCGCATCATGGTTGAATCGAGTATCGGCCTGGCGCGCAAACTGAAGGTCAAGAGTGTTGCCGAGGGCGTGGAAACCCAACAGGATTGGGAGGTGCTGAAAAGTTTGAATTGCGATATCGCGCAGGGCTATTTCATCGCCAAACCGATGAGTCTGGACGCATTCATGGACTATTGCGCGGGCGGTGGCGAATGAATCCTCGTGTCCTCGAGGTGGAAATGGTTTGTCCGGGGATAAACCGGGGCAAGTCCCTCAGTGATCGATCGGCAATGGTTTTCCGGCAGCGTGGAGCGCAACCCATTTCTCCAGTTCGGCCACATGCTGAGATTCCTCCTTGGCAAACTCGCGCGCAAGAATCAGAATTTCGGGATCCGATGTCGATTCGACGATGCCGGTATAGTAATCCAATCCCGCCCGTTCGGCTTCCAGCGCAATTTCCAGGGCCTGCCCCCGCCCTATTTGCGGATCTGTAGCCCAAATCGCCGCAGTCTCCGGGCTTTCGATATCAGGCCAATGAAAACTTCCCGGATCGAGGATGGGGATGTCCCGAAACCCTGCTCGAGCGCGTGCATCGCCCAAATGCAAACGAGAGTATCCGGCCAGTCGTCGAAACAGCGCGCCGACTTCCTTATTGCC
>JAJZDO010000145.1 GCA_021805955.1 Acidobacteriota bacterium | reverse complement strand
ACTATGTTGGGAAAACCGAGTCTGCGACATTCGTCGAGGGCCCGGACGAGCTTCTCCCTTCGGTTGTACGTTACGATTCCGACAAGAATTTCTCCAGATCCAAGCATCGCGCCAACGTCTCCGTGCATGCCATCCATTCTAATCTGTTCATTCAATCCGAATCAGTGTAACTGTGGGACGACTCCGTTTTGAAGAGGCGTCAGCGGTCGATTGGGTTGATATTTAGGTAGTGCAGGTCGCGGCAGGGGCGATCTGTACAGCTCGTCACACGTACGCCTACGTTTGGGTAGCGCTGCCGTTTGGATGTAGGCGTTCGGGCAACTACATGGTTGAGGAGAAGCTGGGGAGGCAAGTAGGCTACAGGGCCTGTTTTGCGGCGTAGGCAGCGGGGGTGAGTTCGGCCAGGGACTGGATGGAGCGGTCAGCGAGGCCGGGCAGGATGTCGGCGAGGTATTTGCGAACCGGCACGCCCAGCCTGCGGCAACTTTCGACGGCGCTGAAGATGGCGGCGATTTTAGGTCCTGCTTCCTTACTGCCCAGGTGGAGCCAGTTTCGGCGGCCCAGGGCTACTGGCCTCATTGAGTTCTCTGCAAGATTGGTTGAGAGTTCCACCGCGGGATGCGCGAGGAACACGGTCAGTTCCTTCCAGCGCTTCAGCACATACTGGATGGCCTTACCCTCGACCGATTGCGGCAACAGAAGATCTGAGTCCTTCATCTTCTCCAGCAGGGCGTGCAGTTCAGCCAGGATCGCAGGGGCACGCTCCTGCCGCAAGGCATGGCGCGCATCGAGCGATAGTTCCTGCTCACGCGCATCGCGATCGATGGCAAACAGGTCGTCGATCAGCGCGACCGTACGTTCCAGATCGCGACTGGTTCGATTGGCTTCCCGTTGTACTTTGAGGGCTTCGACCAAGCCCCGCCGACTGTGCGCCCAGCAACAGGCATGGATCATCTCCGGTGTGCCGATGTCTCTTTCGTAGGCGACATAGCCATCGGTATGCAGGATGCCGCCGTAGTCTTTGAAGAACCGTTGCGCAACCTTCTTGCTGCGCGTCATTTCGAAGTCGAAGACCACACCTTTACCAGGCGAGCTGAACTGCCAGAAGTAGCCCTGATGCGTAGCGCCACGCTTGTCCGGTGTTTGTACCCCGATGGGCGTCTCGTCTGCCTGGATATAGTCACCCGAGAGCAACTCGCGCCGCATGACGCCAACCACGGGGATCAGCATTTCTCCCACCCGCAGCACTCCATCGTTGATCGTGGTGCGGGCGATCTCGATACCGAGGTCCCGCTTCAGCATGGCGCACTGCCGGTAGATCGGGGTGGAGTCCGAATATTTGCCGACCAGAAAATCGATGATCATTTCATCGGAGAAGATCGACCTGGGCGCAATGCGCACCGGCGATGAGGCGACCGACACTCCCAGTCTGACGCAACGCGCGCAGGCAAGCTTCTCACGCTTGATCACGCGAACAAAATACTCGGCCGGCTTCCTGGCCAGAACTTCCGTCGTCTCGTATCCGATCAGCTTCCGCCTGCCGCCGCATTGACCGCAGGTACACTGTTCCGCGCTGCAGGCGATGATCTCTTCCACGCGCTCCAGATGTGCAGGAAATTCATTGCGTCCGGGATGCCGCCGACGCGCGCGCTTCCGCTTCGTGCCCGGCTCTTGACTCGCCGTTGTATCCGGAAGCGGCTCACGCCGGCTCTCCGCCTCGATCTCGACGCTGGACACGCCAGGCTCAAGATCCAGCAGCCGCAACTGAAGATCCGACAGCTTCTCGCTGTGCGTGCCGTACTTGCGGATGCGCTCCAGACGCAGCTCCTGCTCGAGCTTCTGAACCTTCATCTCAGACAGCGCAAGCGACCGTTTGTAGGACTCGTTATCCTGCCGCAACTGCGCAATCAAGGCTGCAATCACCGGATCGGTAATCTCTGGCAGCGGCGAACTGGAAGCAGGATTCATCTGCCTCCATTCTCTCAATAAACACTGTGCATAACATCGTGTTCACCCAGTATTTATGCGGTGTTGCGCAGAGGCAAAGCATCTTCGGCCATCGGCCTGCGGTACCAGTTGCGCTTGCGCGTGGTGGCCAGATCCATTCCGCCAATCAGCAGCGCAAACTCCTCGCGCGTCAACTGCACCTGGCCCTGTTCGGAACTCGGCCAGTGCAGACGGCCCTGCTCCATACGCCGCGCACAGACCCACAGACTGTTCGAATCGAAGAACAAAATCTTCATGCGATCTTTTCGCCGGTTCGCAAACAGGAACAGATGGCCGGTGCGGGGATTCTGCTGCAGCCTCCCCACCACCAACGCATACAGTCCATTGAACCCAAGCCGCATGTCGACCGGATCGGTCGCAACATAAATGCGCGTAGCCGCGCCCAGGCCCAGCATCGTCCTACGCCTTCGACACCACGGCCAACAACCGCTCCAGCCCTACCGCATCAAAATCACGATCCAGCATTACACGCAGACCGCGCGGCAACTCCACCACCAGTGAGGAACGGCAAGATGCCGGATGTCCGCCATCCACAATCTCGACTGAGACAAACTTCGCCGGCCAACCTGGCGGGCCCTGAGACGATGATCGCTCCTGACCATGAACTCGTCTGCCCTGGTGTCGGCGCAGCATGCTGGACATCGCGGCTCTGGACAATCCATGCTCCTGGCAAAATGCACTCAGGTTCTGGCCACTCTCCTCAAATCTCTGGATCAGACCCACAACTTCCGCACGGCTACGGCGGCGACGGATAACTCTACTCTGCTGGCTCGCTTCTTCCATGCCATGACTACATCATCCATCACAGCCCCATGGAAAGAAGGTGCTTGCCCGTACGCCTACGTTTGGATCGCGATCAACTGCGAG
>JAJZDO010001106.1 GCA_021805955.1 Acidobacteriota bacterium | reverse complement strand
TTGCGTAGTTCGCGAGCTTTTTTCTGCTCTGCCGTCTCGTTGCCCTGGGCTGCGCGCGGATGAAATGCTGCGATTGGCTCAAACTCGCTTTGGAAGTAGCCGATGCGCAGCTTCTTCCAGTCATAGTCAACATTCCAGTTGAACGCGGCGTTACGCGTGGAGAGGTCCTTGCCATCCGGGCCAAAGATCGCCTGCATGGCCATGGCACAATCCTCAACGCTTCGACAGATCGGACCCAGCTTGTCCATCGTCCAGCTCAGCGCCATCGCTCCGGTACGTGGAACAAAGCCAAACGTAGGCCGCAATCCTGTATCGCCGCAGCGTGTGGAAGGAGACGAAATCGAACCCAGCGTCTCGGATCCAATGGCAAAACCGACGCAACCGGCCGCCACAGCGCTGGCCGGTCCTGCCGACGAGCCACTAGAACCCTGTTCCGGATTCCACGGATTCCGCGTCTGACCGCCAAACCAGTGATCGCCCATGGCGAGCGCGCCCAGGGTCAGCTTGGCGACAAGAATCGCTCCGGCTGCATCCAGCCTCTCGACAACCGTGGCATCTTCATCGAGTTGCTGTCGCTGAAAGCCACCCGCGCCCCACGTCGTCGGATAGCCTTTGACCGCAAGCAAGTCTTTTGCGCCCCAGGGAATTCCGTGCAGCGGACCACGGTAAAGACCCGCGGCAATCTCCGCGTCGGCAGCACGGGCCTGCGCCAGCGCACGCTCCTCCGTCAGCGTAATGACGAAGTGCAGTTTTGAGTCATATTTTTTCAGTCGTTCCAGATACATTTGCGTCAACTGGGTTGCCGTCACTCGCCGCGCTTTCACCAGCGCCGCCAGTTCTCCGACCGTCGCGAAGGCGAGATCGTTCAGATCTGACGGAGCCGCGGATGCTTCTACCCGACTCCATTTCGGCTGCTCGATCCCGGTTTCGACCACCGCCCCGGCAGGCAGCGGATCAAAGACAAAAGCCGGAGCTACGCTGTTCGGCATCTTGAGCTTGCGGATGGCATCGTAGCTCTCGCGCTGCGACTCCAATCCATCGAGCATCATCTGTCGCTGTGCTGCGGTCAGATGAACCCCTGCCAATGCTGCTGCCTGGTCGATCATCTCGGAAGTGATCGGCGCTGGCTCGTCGGGAGATTTCTCCTGAGCCTGAGCGGAGAGCGTGAGTAAAACACCGGGCAAAAGGGCTGAACCAACGCCCGCCTGCGAGCAAAGTGTGAGAAAACTTCTTCGGTTCAAACGACCTTCTGTCCGCTTCATGCGTTGCACCTTTCGTGGCTCTCTTGACGACACTGGAATGGAAGCATAAGCGCAAAAGCCTCCTATGCAGGAGGCTTTTGCGTTGAGTGTCCACTTCGTTTACTTCATGTTTCCGTTGGAGTCCATGACGATTCCGCCCGGTCCTTGATTCTTCTTGGCCTCGTTGGCTTTGCGTGTGCCCATGGCCTTGTCGCGCCAACTGTCGGCAGTGGCTACATCGGCTTTCCGCGTCGCTTCGTCCCCGCAGTCCAGATCGGCTTTACGGCGATAGATCAGGTTCATGTATGCCATCGCATCATCGTAATCCGGGCGATTCTCAATGGCCATATTCAGGTATTTGGTGCCTTCAGCCACAAGCGGTGCATTTTGTTGCTGGAGCGCCAGGCACTCCTTTTTCGGGAGCTTTGCATTGCCCAGACCGTCATCCGTCATCCCAGCAGGGGCCAGAACCTTCAACGCGTTTTCGCGCGCCTCGGTCCAGTCAATCACACCCACTGTATAAGCCGCTTCAGGGTCCTTCGGATCGACGGCGAGAACTTTTTCCTGCCATTGCTTGGCATCATCCAGCTTCTTGATATTAAAGTACAGGCTGGCGATGCCTTTCATGCTGTTGATGTCGCTTGGATCCTGCTGCAGGACTTCCTTATAGATATCGATCGCCTGATTCGCCATCTTCACATTGTCTGGCGTATCCAGCCCAGGAACGATGTTTTGCGAAAGAGCCGTTGCGAGATAGTTCTTCGCCATCGGCAGGCTTGGATCGTCCTGAATCGCGGTCTGGAAGTGGGTTATCGCGGCTTCGTACTTCCCGGCTTTATACGCCTCCACGCCCTTGTTGAGCTGATCTCGCGCCGCGAGACGATTGCATCCAGTGAAAGTTACCGCCATCACAACCAGGCTTGCCGCAAGGATCGGCAGACGTGCGCTTCGATTCATGTTCGTTTCCTTCTCCTTCGAGTCGTCGCCAGTGATTCTCAAGACGCCTGGCAGGCCCGCGTTGTGCTTCCCTTTGCGCCCTGATCGACTGGCTTACTGCCCGGCCATGATCTTCGGCGTCATCAGACCTACGTGATCGACACCCGCAGCATTCCCAATATCAATGACATCCGCGATTTGAGCAAAGTCCACATCGTCGTCGCCCTTCACAAACATGATGCGCTCGGCGCGGTTGGCGTAAATCGCCGTAAGTCTAGCCAGAAGATCGCTCTTCGCGACGTCGTCCTGATTGATCTTGTAGGCCACCTGATTGCCCCCCGTATGCAGCACCGAGACAACGATCGTACGGTCATCGGGCTGCGACTTCTGCGGGTTCTTCGGCGGCTGAGGGACCAGTGCATCCAGCCCCTTGGGCGTGACCGGCACGATCACCATAAAAATGATCAGCAAAACGAGCAATACATCGATCAACGGCGTGACGTTGATATCCGAGGACAGGCCTCCAGGCCCGCTTGTTCCCATTGCCATTGCTTTGACTCCTTCCGAGAATCCTTCACGTTCGGATTGATTACGTTGCCCTTGCTCTTACTCGCCTGAGGATCCTGGCCCCTGTCGCTTCTCTGTCAGGAGTCCGACGGAATCCACACCGGCAGAACGTACATCATCAATTGCATTA
>JAJZDO010000853.1 GCA_021805955.1 Acidobacteriota bacterium | reverse complement strand
TACGTGCACAGGCGAGATATCTCCCGTCATTGCATCCCAGATTTCAGGGATCTTCCCTGGAACGCGGAATGAAATCGTTGTATCTGCTGGCTGTGCAGATAAGTTGCTGACAAAATACAAATCCTCAGTACCTATTCTTCGATGAATGAATGTCAGTCCGCCGCTGGCGGCGTTGTCCACCAATGCGAAGTCCGGACGCAGATGAGCACGAAGTGCGTCAATCATTGCTCGCTCGGAAGAGCTGAGTTGAACGGTGGCTGCTCCGGATATTTGTCCGTTTAGATCGCTAACATCTTTGACCGTGTACTCCGGAACCGCCGCGACATCTGTTGGAACAAAAGTACGTTCCGTTGTGTTAAAGTCCGGAATCGGATAGCTCGATATGACGTACGTCCGTCCACCACCAGGATGGATCGTTCCGTTACCATCTGTGCCAAACAATTCCGCTGCAATCTGTTTGACTCGGACGTCGTTTTCGGTGTGATGCAGCAAACCGACCGACTCTGACGGTATCTCGCCGAGCGCAATCACCACCCCACCCGCATGAACAAACTTGCGGATTGTTTCCATCGTAGCGACCGGTACTGCTTTTGTAGAAGGAAGAACCAAAAAGCGATACTGCATACCTCGTATCTGAAAATTCCGATCCTGAATCTCGACATAGTGTTGCAGGATGTCATCGTTCACCGGGTCAAAATCGTACCCATTGGCGACGAGTGTTTGCCCGACATTGCCATAAGGCATGATGCGCCGCTCATTGTTGAAAAGTACCTTCTGCGTCCAGACAGTTGCTTGCGGAGAATACACCAGAACATCACCGACGAAGTGTCCTTGTCGCAAAAGGTAACAGCATCGGGAAAGATATGCTGTCAAGTGATGATAATGTTTCCACCATATGTTCCAATGGCTGATTCTGTTAGCCCAAGGGACATCGCGTGATGGAGCCACATGCATCTCAGGAGAATAAATATACCCGTGGTTATAAAACTGAGTCACCCCATCGCGCAGGAATCCATCCGAAGCGACCTTCATTTCTTCCAATGTCGTCCGGTATCGTTGCGGATGCAGAAAGGTGTATGCTTCGGCTGAAATAATTTCGCGACCGTATAAATGGCCTCCTGCCGCGACGGCCTTTCGCGGGTCTGCGATGACGGTAAAACCGGTTCTTGTCACTTCCATTTCCGGCCTTGGAGCAAGCCCCGCTCCCTGTATCAACTCTTCGGTAAATCGGTAGTAGGGCTGGATACGCGCGTCAATGTTATGGGCCTGCCCCCAATCGATGAAAGGCTTGAAGAATGCCTGAATGCCAAGCCATCCCAGGAAATCATTGATGTCGTAGCGTACTTTAGGAGCTAGATCGCCAATGTCCCACCAGATAGCAGGCAGATAGCGGTTGAGATCGTAACCTTTATAACGCTTGAACTCTGCCAGGGCAGAATTGGTCCAATGAACCGTGCCGTCAAAGACCATCACTTCAAAGCTGTCGGAGAACAAAGTGTCAAGGACCTTGCCAAAATCCTGCCCAACAGACTGATACAACTTATCTCCGAGATACTCGCAATAATTGCGAACAGCCTCCCCGCTAAAGTGGTCAACCACCCATTGACGCTGCGGAAAATTGTCAGTGGTTGCGCAAATCTCTCCGGTATATTTCAAACGGAAGGCCATCAGCCGCCAGGTTCCATTTGGAACCTGCCAACGAAGGTGGTTATTTGTTGCCAGGGGAGTGAGTTCGACCAAGGTGGCCGAATCCAGATGTTCACCGACCACCCTTGCCGCTACCACAGCAATGATTTGATTCTCATCGGGAGCATCCGATGTAAAAGACGGGTCCAGCCCAGATTGAACTCTCTGTTCTACAGTGTAAGCGGGCAATTCACTGTCAAAGAGCGCTGGTCCCTCCACATCCTTCCACCCCTGAGCAAGCACCTTACTGCGCTGTGTCGGGGGAACCCAATAGCCGCCAAACTTCCAGCCAGGACAAAAGCTGAAAGCCACTTCCATGTCTCTTTGTTTCGCCTCCCTTATTGTGAACGCAACCATGTCCAAATGTTCCCGTGAGAGGTAATCGATGTTTCCTTCGGTGTACATCCGCCAGGGCGTCATCAGTTCCACGCCGCCAACCCCCTGTCGGCACATCTGGTCCAGTTCCCATCGAATACCATCCTGCGTCACGGCATTCCCCGGCCACCACCACCGCGTGTGTGGACGATAGGTCCGCTTCGGGTTCATCCACCCATGGATGATCTCGTCGTACGTCTGTGGCATTGTTCCGGAATCCGAAACCATACTGGAATCTGAGGCAGCATGGGAAAATCTCTGTGAAAGTTTCCCCATGCCACTCAGAGCCGCACCCTTGCCTAGCAGCTCCAGAAACCCTCTACGCGTATGTTTTCTCATCTGTAATCCACGGTTTTCATTAATTAGGCTGTTTTGGCTAGGTGACCTGACTAGATAGGACCTGGCAAGGTGTACTATCGTTTAGTAAAGGCCAAGCTGCATTCTGGTGGTTGTCGATTGCTTACTTGTATTTATCATTCCGTTTTGCTAAAACTCTGCAATTGTTTCGTTTTAAGCTTTGTCCTGATTTGTTCTGCGGCCGCACGAATCTCGTCAGGAGTACCAATGAGGAGAAACTCTTCGCAGCGTATCCTTTCCTCCACGCCTGGAAGCGCATGAGAGGGTGACAGCAGTCCGGTATAGCGAAGTACTGGGCGAAGGATGGTGAAATGATTTTCAATGGATACGTTGTCCACCAGGTAGGTTCTGATCGACTTCTCGTTCGGGTCCGCAGGCCCGATTCGCTCAGTGCTCATTAGCCAGGAGGTTCTGCGATCTTCGGCGTACACTTGCTTCCCAGTTTTTATATCAATGCCAGCGATGGGATACTCATTGATCACGCTTGACTGAGGAATGTATAAACCGATCGCCGGAGAATGCCCGGGGTCATTCCCTTTCACCAGCAATGCGAACGATCCGAATCTCCTCTGGCTGCCTTTGGAGTAAAAGGTAAACCTTATCTTGTTCTGATCATCCAGCGAACCAGTCTGCCACTGTCCTTGCTCATCTATCCACATCACTGTGTGGTAGCCGGCACTATATACGATGCGCAATCCAGGGTCCATTAATCCCCTGGAAAGATCGGTATTAGTTGCCAGTCGCGCCGGGAAGTGTTCGCCACCGATGTAGTCCCTTGCCTGCAACTGCAATACTGGAGAACCATCCGTCTTTGTGGCATTAGGACCAAATTGATAGATCGCACTGTAAGGCATGCCACGCTTCCAAATCTGCTCCCGTCCGGGGTCGCGTGCGTACGTCATCGTATATTCAAACTGAAAGACTGGAATCGTGTTATCCGCTAAGCCCGAGGCATCCTGAAAAAACCCGGAAAAAGTGAATTCACTCCGAAGCTGATCCTGCAGCGGAACTTTGTCGTCGTGCAGTCCATCCGTATCTTTCGTTCCGCTGGGGAATTGCCTCCACGGCGGAAGTGCGAAATTGAAGCCAGGATTCAGAAACAGAGCCATTGCATAAGGATGAATATCCATCCTCTGCCCCGGACCGGCAGGGGATGGTCTCACACTAAGATGTGCCGGTGTACCGGCCTGATCACTTACCCCGGCCTGGGTGGGGTTATAGAGTCCGCTGTGCAGCAAATCGCGAATCGAAGGCTGCCATCCCCTGCCATACGCTGCTGCAATCAGGTTCTTGCCATCGCCAATAGCGAGATAGTTGGCATACCCTCCTCCCGTTTCGCTGAATCCAAGAGTAGCCCCATGGCTGGTGATGTTCACTTGATGCAGTGTCGGATCACTGACCACTCCAACTGGAGGCAGTCTTTTATATGCGGCAGACGCATTTGTCACCATGCTGCCAAGTAGCAAGGAACCAAAAATGCCTTTCGCCAGACGCATAAAAAACCCTTCTATTGCACCAAACAAATTACTTGCTGCACAAAGCACAATGCGATGAGCAATTGTGCATGCTACTTCTTAGAAACATCAGCTTCGGTCAGGCATTTTCGTGAGCTGCGGGCCAATCTTCAGGTGCGTTCGGGTGCGCCTTCAGCCACTCCTCCACGCCAGGAGCGAGATTGGGATGCTTCTTGGCCCACTCCAGATACTCGGGCACGGTGTAGAAGGTCCTGTATCCCCACAGTTGGGGGCCATCTTCCACTGGGAATGTCCAGTTCAGGTCCCACGAGTCGCCGATCTTCTCCATCCAATCCAGCAGCCTCCTATCCAGATCTTTCATTTCGGATGAGAAGGCAGGGTCTGAAACCAGGTTCTTTTGCTCATAGGGATCGCTCTCCAGGTCATACAGCAACCACGGCCCCTGCTGCCAGCGCGCATACATGTAGCGTTCCGTCCGGATGCCTCGCCATCCGGCTTTCAACTTCGAAGGAGCGTAGGGCCCGAATATCTGGAAGTATGCCGCATCCGACCCCTTTTCCTTTTTCCCCGTCAACACGGCAGACTGGTCTGTGCCCTGCATATCAGTCGGTACAGGCAGTCCACACATCGAAAGCAATGTTGCAGCGTAGTCCACCTGCGAGAACAGGGCCTCCGACTTGCGACCCGCAGGAATCATTTGCGGAAAACGCACAATGCCGGGAACTCGAATCGACTCCTCCCAGGGCTTGCGCTTCAGAATCATTCCCTGCGATCCCAGCATATTTCCATGATCTGACGTGAACATGACGATGGTGTTTTCTTTCACACCAAGCTCATCGATTGTGCGCATCAGGATGCCCAATTGCTCATCAATAGCCGTACAGGCAGCATAGTAGGCCGCTATGTCCTTGCGGCTAGCGCCTCGTATGCCGTCCACCCAGTTCGGCTGCATCCTCAACGTTTCCGGATCGTACATTTTCATATACTTTTCCGGAGCGATGTAGGGATCATGCGGAGCTCCATAGGAGAGCGTGAGAAAAAACGGCTTGTCCTGCGATTCGTAAAGGAATTCTATGGCCAACCGCGTCCAGAATTCCGGCTCGTAGTCCTCGGTAACGATTGGCACATTTTCATCCCGAAAGTACCAGTTATAGAAATAGTTGTGGTTGCACTCATTGGCGGCCCAAGATTGAAAGCCGTGTCGGCGCCTTCCCGGAGGCACAAATCCGGGAAAGCGCGGACCACCATCCAGATGCCATTTCCCAACGTATCCGGTGCGATACCCGGCTTTGCCGAACAGGTCGCCCATCGTGATCTCCGACTCACGCAGTCGAAGATCATTGGCCACCATCCCTGTTTTGCTCACATAGTTGCCTGTCATCATGCAGGAGCGGGCCGGACAGCACACAGGGGAATTTGCCAGCGTGTGACGCATCAGAACGCCTTCTGCCGCCAGCTTGTCCAGATTCGGGGTCTTCACGTCAGGATTGCCCATGCAGCCCAGCGCCTGCGCTCTCCACTCGTCTGCGATAATCAACACCACATTCGGAGGCCGATGTCCGACTTCCGCCAAGACTGCCTTGGGATTGAGCCCCATTGCCGCCATAACTCCGCCCATTCCCTTCAGTACAGTCCGTCGTTTCATAGTTTCCCTCCTGCTTTTCCTGCACAAATGTGCATAGAAATGCATTCCGGAGCATCATCCGATGTTGGATATTTCACCTGCTTGCATTCCCAGAAGAGTTCCTTGCAACCGGTCATCTTAAGAAAGTTGCCTTCCCGTGGAGCCATGAACCTGTCCCAAAAGGATGGTGTTCTTCTCCGAGGCTCTCGTGCTGATTCGTTAAACTCCACAGCTTAGTGTGGAAGTTGCCGCCGCATTGCGCCGAGCGCGCCAACAGGGTGCGGGCCGTTTGCAATGAATCGTAAGGCGGGGAGCCCATCCCTGGAAAATGCTGGGACAGGCTCCGCCACCGGACGGCGCTCCGCTAGAAGTTGAAGTACGCCTCAAATTGCAACACGCGGGGAGCATTGGCCTGTGTAGTGACATGTCCAAAGGCCGCGCTTGCCGTGTTCGTCACGATGCCGCCAAGAATTGTGCGATTGAAGACATTGAACGCATCGGCCCGCAGCTTCAGCGAGGTGCCTTTCCAGAACGGAAAGACCTTGTCCAGGGCCAAATCTTCGTTTGCTCCGTTGACTCCATGGATGCCGTATGCGCCATAGAGAGGCGTAGTTCCATACGTAAACGGGGCTGGGGTCTTGAAGGCATTGGCATTGATATACGACAAAGGTGCGCTTTTCGGTATGCCGGTCTTCTGCCCGGATCCGTACGAGCCGTTGATTCGCACCGGTCCGCTGAATGAAGGGTTGTAATCCGCATAGCAGTCTCCCGCATCCGGCAAATTGCAGGTTGTCCCGAATGGACCCAGAAAGGGAGCGGTATTGTAGTTGGCAAGCAACGATAGCTGCCAGTTGCCGATCAACTGATTTACGACTCTATTGTCACCGCCCAGAGCGTGGCCCTGGCCAAACGGCAGCATATAGTTCGCCGCGATTGTCAATACTTGCGGTGGAAACGCGTTGTTAACAGACCGGTTGAGCTGCAGATTGTATGCGCTTCGAGGGGCAACCTGCGCTCCTGGTCTCGCTTCCTCTCCGCCTGCATTGTCGATTTCCCGCTGCCAGGTATAGGCCGCGTGTAAAAAGAGCCCCTTGCTCATCGAGCGTTGAAACAGGACCTGCAAAGAGTTGTACTGCCCGTTCCCATACGTCGCGACGTTATAGCTGACTCCGGAATACTGAGGGAAGGGCCGCAGCATCTGTGCAATCGAGCCATCAAAATTGGCGTAGGGCAGCTTGATGCCCGGGATAATGGCTCGCGCCTCCGCCAGGGTCGTTGGATTTTCCGCAGACTGGAGCAAGCTTCCCAGCACCAGGTATTTTGGGTCGAGCTGGTTGGAAAACGTTCCTACTCCGCCACCGATCGTCAACAGACGGGTCGCACTCCCCGCATAACTGATCGAAATCGCCGTCGACGGACTCAGTTGCTGTTGCAGGGTAAAGTTCCAGTACTCGGTATACGGCGAACGTCCGGCGTGATTCGGATCCGTGTAGGGCACAACCCCGCCGTTCGGGCCCGTTGTCGTGTTATATCCCGTGTTCAACGTGGGATCGATAAAGGGAGCATGGGTATAGGCGGGGACTCCATTGTTCCAATTGAAAGCAGGCGTGATGCCGTTGTTTGGCGAGGTAAAAGAAGGGCTGGCCGCATATCCCAGGTCTCCAGGGTATCCGTCTCCGCCAACAGCGCCGGCCTTGAAATGCATCACGCTGAACGATCCGGAGAGGACCGTGCTGTTTTTTGGGGCATAGGCGAAGCCCACACGCGGGGACATTGTCAGGTAGTGCGTCTTCACCAGGGTCCTGCAGTTGCAACTGTCCGGGCCGTTTCCGGCAAATTCCAGGGTTCCCGGATAACCGTCGACAGCGGGGTTGGCAGCCGTTGGATTGAGAAACGAGACCTTGTTGTAACGCTCCGTCACCGGATACGGGATCTCATAGCGGTACCCGAGGTTCAGCGTGAGTTTCTGCGATACTTTCCAATCGTCCTGCACGTAAAAAGCGTAATTTTTCAATTGCGTGTAGAGAACCGGAACAGTCGTGTCATTCAAGCTTGCGGAGTTCACGTCGCCCAATAGAAAACTCGCATAGGCGTTCCCTTGGTTGGGATTGATTGCCCCCGTTGGGGTGAACCCCGCCGTCTCAAAGTTGCTGAAGGCGAAGCTGGTGAGTTGGCTTGGAATCGCTGCATCGTATTCGTTATATTGCAGCGTGCCTCCAACCGTCACATCTTGACTGCCGTGGATCCATTGCAAACTGTCTTGAAATGTACTCAGTCGAGTGTTGAGTTGGGTGCTCGCCGAGAAATTGTAGAGTGCCCAGCTCGTCGGCGAATTCGGCCCCGCAAAACTGACGGGGGGAAAATTTTCACTTGCCTGTCCGCCCGGAATGCCCTTAAGTCCGGCCTTCGCGGCGTAGTCGCCGGCGGTCGTCGGATTCGTTTGGCCGAGATCCAGATGATCAATCTGATAACCGAACACGTTGACCAGGTTCTCTCGGAATGTCTGAGTATCCTGCACCTGGTACAGATCGCTGCCTACCGTTCCATATCGGCCGCTGGAATAGGGCAATGGCAGTTGGGCTCCTCCCACGGCAGGCAATCCTGTATCCGTCTGTAGTCCATGTTGCGCCAGAAAGCTCAGGTTGTTCGTCTTTGTCACGGTGAAATCCAGCTTTCCCACATACATGTTCTGGGTGTCCCCGGGAGAAAAACCGCTGAGGATGTTGTTTTGCAACGATGAATTGATCGGCGTCGGCAACTCCGCTTCTAACGCCCTGGAGATGGACGAGATTCGATTGGCGGGAATTTTATTGCCTGGGAACGGCGTGGCCGTGCATTTGGATCCCACGCAGACCGTTGTCGCCGGATCATAAATGGGAACGGAAAGAGCGCTGAAGTCTCCTTGGCGTTCCGCCTCAGTGGGCAGGCTGTAGAACACGGGTTTGGGACCGGCTACCCAGCGAAATCCATCGTAATTAAAGAAAAAGAACAACCGATTTTTGATAATTGGGCCGCCGATCGTGCCTCCGAACTCGTTCTGATGCTCCACCGGAGTTTTTGGCGAGAAGTAACCGGCGGCATCGAACACCGTATTCCGGATATTTTCGTAAAGACTGCCATGAAAGGTGTTCGTGCCCGACTTCATGACAAGGTTGATGACGCCAGCGCCCTCGTAATAGGCAGGTATGCCGCTGCGGAGAACCTGGGAGTTTTCCACCGACTCCAGCGGCGTGTCGGTAGTGATCGGCTGCTGGCCCCCGCCGATCGCGATGCTTGCGTCCGGCATACCGTTGATGTAGATGGCCGAGGCCGCCCCCGCGCCGCCATTCAGCACAAACGTGGCGTTCCCCCCGGTAGTCACTCCAGGAGACAGGCTAACGAAACCGAGCGGGGTCTTCGGCGCGTCGTTCATTGCCACCGGCAACGAGTTGTAGGTCTCATGCGGAATCGCGACTTCCAGCGTGCCGTTCGAAGTGTCGAGCAGAGAGGGCCGCGTGGTCACGGTGACGGTCTGGTTGGCAGTCCCTAGATGCAGATTTGCGTCCAGGGTGACGGTGGCGAACGCGCTGACCGTCACATTCTCGTGAACCAGAGGCTCGAATCCGGCAGCCTGAATGGTCACGTTGTACGTAGCAGGCGGCAATGAAGGAAGCACATAGAAACCCTTGCTGGATGTCCGTTGCACGACGGTGTGTCCCGTGTTTGGATCCACCGCAGTCACGGCGGCGTTCGGGATCACGTTTCCAGCTGGGTCCAGGACTGTTCCTTGAATCGCGCCGGAACCTTGTGTCTGCGCAGCGACGAAAGGAGGCATCAAGACCGTGCAAGCGATGAACAGGAATGCGAGCGCCACCTGAAACATTTTTGCCTGTTGAAACATCCTTGCGAAACGGCTTCCCTTACCAGCAAAACCCCGACGACCCAAACTCTTCATTCAGTCCTCCTTAAATTGATTCATTGATCGCACGAAACACCTGGACACCTGGGAATTCGATCTGTTTTCATGCCCTACCGTCGCTATCTCGGGAAATGTCCCGCGAAATCCTCAGTGCTGGAGTGAAAGCGACAGGTTCAGCGCAAAAGATAGAAATAATTTATCCATTGCATCCAAGTCGCTTGAACAATAGTCTCTAAAAATTGCTCTGTCAATAGTCTCTGACCAGGAATTTTTGGCTGAGCGGATGAAGGCGCATTCGAGCTGGATGTGCCGAAGCGATTTTTGCAGCAACCGGAAGATGCACGGTTAGAAACGGTCTCAAAGATGTCTGAGCAGCATTTGAAGGCAGGCGAGATGCACGAAGCCGAGGAAGTTTGCGAGGGGGCAATTCCAGCGGTGGCAAGGCCGCGGAAGTTGTGCATCCAGGCGAAGAGTCGCTCCACTTTCCAGCGTTTGCGATAACGGCGCAGTTTGCGTTGATCCCGGGTGAGACGTTTGCGGCCGCGCTGGTTCGCGGGGATCAGCTCAATGCCGTATTCCGTGGGGAGCTTTCACCGAGCGGGTCCGAGTCGTAGGCTTCGCCGCCGATTAGCCGGGCCAGGAGTTCGTCGAGAAAGCTTCCAGCAAGAGCCTCTTCCACAAGCCGGCACTCGGCAGCCAAAGCGTTGCTGGAACCGTCGGTGGCAGGTCTGGTACGGAGAATATTTCTCCGGCACCTCGCGCCACTGCGCCCGCGTGTCACGCCACGGCCGCCCGCGATTGTCTGCCCGGCGCGCTTCTAGCAACACCAATTCCACCAATTTCTACTCTTCATCTATCCACTCTCAGCGTTCTGCCATCAGCTCTTGCGGAGATACCCAAACAACGGGTGAGCGAACTCCTCCTTCCGATGGCGGAGTCGTCCGATAGTCGGTAAGCGGCTCGAAGACGAAATCATTCCTCCACATTGGAATGATGGAGAAAGACTCTCCAATGCAGTCGAAAACGATCAAATCGAAAGCAATGCATCGCTCTTGCCATCTGATTTCCCTTGGTGAACGAAGGCAATCAACACTGCATTTACCAGCGTGAGGCCCGCCAACAGATACAACCCCGCAGAATGAAGTCTAAAGTGGACATCCGCCCATACTTTTGCATTGGGGGCAAAAAATCCGCCCAGCGCCCCAATCGCATTGATAAACGCGATGCCGCCCGCAGCCGCGGTATCAGCCAGATAGCTTGTGGGAAACGTCCAGAACAAAGGTTGGACAGCGATGAAACCAGATGCGGCAACACACAAGGCGAATAGCGCAATGATTGGCGTACCCGCTGGAAACAATACACTTGCGAATCCGGAAACTGCCAAGACAAGGACGGCGAGGAAACGGTGATTTTGATGCCTATCTGCTGTTCGAGGTATCCAATATGTGGCTGCCAAGGCGCAAACCCAAGGAATTGCCGATGCGAACCCAACTTCTATTCCTACGGTTTTCCCAAGGAATGCCGCAATCTCTGTCGGCAGATAGAAGATTACCCCGTACACACTCATCTGTATCAGGAAATAGATCAGCGTATAGTGCAGAACTCGCCAATCCATCAGTACCGCGGGAAATGCGGAGGAGCCATGTCTGCGTCTCGCCTGCTCTTCCGCTTCCAGTACTGCTAGCAGTGCCTGTTTCTCCGGGCCCGGGAGCCAAGTCGCATCTGCTGGCTTATCGCCAAGGTAGAAATATGCCCAAATTCCAACGACAACGGCCATGAAGCCTTCCGACAGAAACATCCATTGCCAGCCTTGAATTCCTGCCTTGGCAGGCATGGCGAGAAGGATTCCGGACAGAGGACCTCCAAAGATAAATGACAGCGGGGCTCCAAAATAAAACAGCCCCAGGACCCGACCCCTGACCCGATTGGGGAACCAATAACTAAGATAAAGAATGATGCCGGGAAAGAAGCCTGCCTCCGCAATTCCCAGCAATAAGCGCAGAATATAAAAGGATATTGCGCCGGCGACGAACATGGTTCCCATCGACACAAGACCCCAGCTCACCATGATGCGGCACATCCACACCCGCGCTCCAATGCGGTGCAGGATGATGTTGCTCGGAATCTCAAAAATCGCGTAGGTGATAAAAAACAGCCCAGCTCCCATTGCATAAGCCGCATCCGAAATTCCGGCGGAGACCTGCAAGGCTTGTTTCGCAAAACCTATATTGGCACGATCGAGAAACGACACCACATACATGAGCAGGAGAAAAGGTACGATCCGCTGTCGTGCACGCGAGATCGCATGATCAACGGAATTCCCGGTGACCGCCACGCTATTGCTGCGTCGTTACAGTAGAAATTTTCACAGGCCCCAGTAGGCCCGATGGCAGCAACGGAGAGTTTGCATGATATGGCCTGATATCAGTAAACGTATACTTCTTGGTTGCATCCGGTTGCTGATCGCCGATCAAGCGATTTACCCATGCATTCGTGACCTTGATCGTCACTTCATTTGTTCCAGGCTTTAATGCCTTGGTTGCATCCACGCTATAAGGCGCGTGCCACGCCACCCCCAGATCCTTCCCGTTTATTGTCACATCTGCCAGATTCTTGACATCACCCAGATCGATCCACAGATGCGCATTGTTCTTGAACCAAGCCGCCGGTGCTTGCAGGGTCTTGGTGTAGGTGGCCGTGCCGGAAAAATACTTAACTCCATCCGTCGTGCTATTACTCCAGGAAATCAACTTATCCATGGTGATAGATGACGGCGCACCAAGATCCGGCGGAAAACTCACGCTCCAGGGACCATGCAATTCAGCGACTACTTTTTCCGTCGGAGCTGGCAGCGTAAATGAAGTCTGCGCCGTTGGTTTGCGGAAGACGACAAATACAGTCCCCCATGGCTCCAGGTGCAGCGGCACCGTTGTACGGCCATCTGCCATCCGGTAGGATACAGGCTTTGCTTTGCCAGTCTCGGCGTACCACAATTCTGGTTCCTTGCCTGTCACGCGGAAGCTCGCCTGCACCGTTTCATTGCGGTCGTTGCGGTTATCCACGAAGTAGACATCTCCATGCGCCAGCTTGCGATGTACAAAGAGAATGCCGGCATCTTTCTCAGGAGTGGAGTAATCGAAATCAGGCGCCACCCCCAGCGTCTTGAAAACATCCGTCAGGCTCTGGCCTGCATAGACAGTTCCTTTGCCGACATGCTGTACTCCCATTCCATCGCCGAACAACTTGTTGTCCAGCTCATGAAACTGTGCCTGATTGTCGGCGAGGCTTGGATCGTCGAACGGCTTGGGACCGACGACAACTGCACCGTCTTCCACTAATTTGTAAATGGCTCGCAGCACTGGCAGAGACATATGCTGGCTATATGGATCCAGTCCCAGCACGCGATAGCTCATGCCGCTCTGGGTAGTAATGCGTCCCTTGGCAGCACTCAGTTCATGGATCAGGCCGTCGGCATTGATGTAATCGAAGTTGTAACCGGATGGAATGTTCGGGGCTTTCTTGTTAAAGATCGCCGTGAGGTTTGAGTCCTCTCCATAGAAATAAACCAGATCAGCCTCAAAGCGTCCCTGTTGCAGCATATAGCTGGTACGCGCCAAATAGTCGACCCACGGACGTGCTTCTTGCGCCCACGTTTCATTGCGGTTGAACCACTGTCCGAAAGGCCCCAGGGTCAATCCAGGGGAAGTGCCTCTCCCCACCAGTGGTTGATGTGCCGATTCATGAATGCAAAAACGATTGATTCCATTCAGAAATTCCTGATCGGCTGTCGGTTTTAGCGTAGCTGGCGACCACGCCCACGGCGCGGCAGCCGCAGTCATCGATTCCGCTGCAGCAATGTTCTGGCCGTAGATGTGCGCCACGGAGGCAGATTCTCTGTCGTCTGCGTTGAAGTCATATTGGATCTTATTCACGCCCGGCGTCTGCGTCCACATCGCACCCATTGGAATGTCATCCAGCTTCTTGACTTCCATGCCGTCTGCTATGAACGCTCGTCCGGCCTCGTGAGACTCTCCATAGTGACCCATCCCGCGCTCTTTCAAGGAAGCCTCAACCTGACCATAGTGCTCATCCGCAGTCAGGTCGGCGATCGTCTTGCGAAAATCCCACAGGAATCGGTCGCTGGCAGCAGAACTTACCACAATGTGGCCAGTGAGAACGGGCATCCAGGGTATTGGATCGTAGCCGCGCCGTTTCTTGAACTCTGCAATCATGTCATCGGTCCAATTCTGCGCCCCGGCTTCCCAACTGTCGGTGATCACATATTGGATACCGCGCTTGCCCATATTGTCCGCACCCACCGTGTCCTTGTAGCTGTCCAGATAGTTGCTCATGTAGTTCTTCACATAACTTCTGTTCAGCTTGTCCACCTCCAGTCCGGTGGCTTCAGCAGTCGCCGGATGATTGGTGATTCCTAAAAGCGAATATCCGAAGCGAAGCACGACCCAATTTCCCGGCGGAGGTGTCCAGTCCAGGGTGCCGTCCGGGTGCATCTTGCCCGTCAGGTTGATGACGTCTTTTTCCTGGATTGCGTCTGCTGACGAGACAGCAGGAGTCGCAAATTTGTAGAGATCTGGAACCGGCACGAAAGCTGCCTTGTCCTCGAACCGGTTCACCCGGGCCCCAGCATGCAGTTCCAGTTCTGCGATTGCATAATTAGTCGGGGGCTGGCCAATCTTTATACCCAGGGATTTTGGATCGATGGCCTTCGCCCATTTCGGCAACGGAGGAGGCGGCGTCCGCTTGAAAACCACGCGAAAATACTTGGCCGTTACGGCAGGAAAAGAAACTGTCTGCTCAGGCGCATTATCGTCAGGAAGTTGGATGACGGTTCGGAAGTTCTCCCCGTCATCGCTTGCCTGCAACGATTTTTCGGGGTTGAAAATTCCAGAAAATGCTGCGGCGCGCCCGCTGATGCCTTTCATCACCAGAGTGACAGCGCGAATTGACTGCGGTTGAGCGAATTCATATTGGATCCAGGCGTTGGATCCAGGTTCCGGAATCGGAAGATAAGTCGTCTTTTGTAGGTCCCCATCGGTGAGCATGGCCGCATCCAGCCCTTTGCCGCTCGCTGTAATTTTCGGATGCAGAGACCTCATCGGGACATCCGTTGCTGCTCTGCGGTAGGCAATGACGACAGAATCGGCATAAAACTGCGGAATCGGTTTGGCTCCGAGTGGGAGGGATCGGTCATGCACACCCATATTTTGAAAAGCACCAGTGTTCATGGGGGGATGTGCTACGGTACCCGTGAACGGCCGCCCGCCCACGACATCGGTCTCACTCCAGACGTATTTTTTCATTCCCTGTGATGCTGGCACCCAGGGCCCACCCGTTTCACTCCAACCGGGAGAACCGGCAATCGCTTCCTCCATCCCAAATTGGCCGGCAAGACTTGTCGCGTATCGGAATGCGGCCTTCCATTCTGGCGTCATATAGGCCAATCGATGCGGCACCACCTGCGGCGTGGCGATAGCGGCGTCAAATGTCTGGAAACCCGCCAGCCCGGACCGATGCATCCACTCAAGATCGAGCTTGATGCCTTCCTCGGTGATGTTGCCGTTCATCCAATGCCACCATACCCGCGGCCGCGCGCTGCTCGGAGGATCTGTAAACCCCTGCATCAATGGATCCGATTTCGATTGCGCCCGCGCACCTATTCCCGCCCCCGAAAAGAGAAGCGTGCCAGCAACGATTGCGATTAATTGACGCTTGATCATCGGAGTAAATCCTTTCGCCCAGCCTGCCTTGACTTTCCAGGAATGCGAGTAGACGCAGGGTAGAAAAGCAGGGTTTTCTGGCCCAACAGACTCACACTCTGGTATCACATGTGTCGCCAATAGAGCAAATGTATCATTAGACAATAAGAATACTTTCCTCTGTCCCCACCGAGCACAACCGGCTGCGGTTTCACCCGGATTGCAGCCGTGAGACCGATAGATGAACGCATGGGACCGGGTGTCACTGGCCAAGTTGGCACCGGCGGAGCACATCCGTCCAGCCATATTCGTGTGGATCGTCTATCGGGACCTTGGTTCTGGGCAAGATGGCCTGGCCCTGAAGGTGCCTTGGGTCGTGAATGCAGAATCATCCTGCGCTCCCTATCCGCCTCCGAATCATAGAGCTTGACAAAAGATTTCTCCTTTGCGTACGCTGACCCCGTATCGAAACAGTTTGTCAGTTGGATGATCTGCATCGTTTTCCATTACTTTTCCTGGTGGCAACTGCGGCCAGAGCAAATAGAGGAACGTACTGGCCATGTTCCCCGGCTAGGGGGGTTAACGCTTGGCGGAGCGCCTCAACGATGAAGGCGAAGGATAGGACGCCAAGAAAAACTACATCCAGCTTTTCAAAGTGGGAGCAGATTCGGCGGTAGCCCCTTCATTCGGCGAAGGAGTCGTTCGATCGCATTACGTTTTTTGTAAAGAGTACGGTCATATCTTCAGGCATCGACGCGATTAGATTTAGGTGGGAATCATGCCGAGCGCGAACTCGAGTTGCCGTGTCTCATCCCTCTCATAGTCGCGATGCATCAGCATGGGAAGGCGTTCCGGCGCGTCATGCGCATTGCCCGGCTAGCGCAACCTACACCGTGCGGTACTTTTTGAGCGCATCGGAGATTCCATGCGACGCCGAGATATTCTAAAATTTGCTGCATCGGCAGGCGTGGTTTGCGCGACCAGAGCCATGGCATCGGCGCTTCTCCCATCCATTCCAATCATTGATTCCCATATTCATCTCTTCGATACCAGCCGCCCGGGAGGCGTACCTTGGCCGGAGAAAAGCGATTCCGTCATCTATAAACCTGCGTTGCCGGATCGCTACGCCAGAATCGCAACGCCCCTCGGCGTAGTGGGCGCAATCGCCATTGAAGCAAGCCCTTTGGCCACCGACAATGACTGGGTGCTGCGGGTTGTGGCGGATCATCCAATTATGGTTGGCATGGTCGGCGACCTTGTTCCTGGATCACCTTCTTATTTACGGGAGCTTGATCGGCTGCATGCCAATCCTCTGTTCCTGGGAATTCGATACGGCAACCTCTGGAACCGAGATCTTGGATTGGACATGAAAAAGCCGGGCTTTCTTGACGGTCTCCACAGGCTAGCCAAGTCAGGGTTGGAGTTGGACTGTGCAAATCCTGATCCAGCCCTGATCCATGCCATCGCCGCCGTTTCCGACCGGATTCCAGACCTCAGAATCGTTATCGACCATCTGCCATCATCCCCGATACCGACGGTTGCGCCCGCTCGCCGGGAATACTGGTCGCTGTTGCGCCATCTAAGTCAGAACCCTCGCGTCTTCATTAAACTTTCAGAAATTCCTGTCCGCATCCATGGAGTGGTACCGAAAGACCCAGCCTTCTACAAAGAGCGACTGGATGCAATCTGGGAAGTCTTTGGAGAAGACCATATTTTGTACGGAAGTGATTGGCCGAACAGCGATCACCTGGCAAGCTATGCGCAAACACTGGCCATCGTGCGCGACTATGTCGTGCCGAAAGGCCCAAAGGTCTGTGAAAAATTCTTCTGGAAAAACTCCATCGCTGCCTACAATTGGCGTCGAAGGACAGCGAATCAACCCATTTTGTGAGGAACAGTTCTTGCTTTGCCAAAAAAGCTGTTTCCGGAAAGTTGGCCATGTAAACGTCACAGTCCAGCCATGTTTTCATCTGGACCCTCAAATAGGTATTGCAAGACAAAACGATCGATCATACCGGCATGGGCGGAGATAAAAATGGATAGACGAGCATTTCACAAGCTGCTCGGTTTGGGAGCCTTAAACGCCCTGTGGCAAACGGCGGAATCGCAGGGAAAAAGCATGCAACCCGACGCACAAAAACATGCGCTCCCTCCGCCGGGTTTTCGGCAGCCGGAGCCAATCGATTTCGAGGACCATTCCGGCTTTGTGCAGATTTTTAATGGACAAAACCTGGAGCACTGGGACGGAAATCCAGATATATGGCACGCCGAAAATGGTGCGATCGTAGCCATATCAACCAAAGAGAAACCAGCAGGCAACACCTTCATTGTGTACCACGGCACGGAGGCAAAGGATTTCGATCTTAAATTAGAGATCAAAGTGGAATATGGCGGCGGCAGTGGCGTGCAGTACCGGAGTACTACCGGCATGCCACCACCCGGCGGAACAGGATATCGCGGTCGTCCCGGCGGGCCGCTTGCTCCACCCCCGCGTGCAAGATGGACACTCAAAGGTCCGCAAGCGGACTTCTGGTACCCCGTGAATGCGATGGACAGCAGTTATACGGGCCAGCTGTATTCGCAGAATACCGGCCGTGGAATTATTGCGTGGAGAGGGCAGGTGGTACATACGCTGCCCGGCGAGATGCCGAGACTGGTCGGCAACATCGGCGATCGAACTGCGCTTGGAAAATACGTAAAAACTGCAGACTGGAACCAGTACACCATTATGGTGCGCGGCGGCACGTTTATTCACATCCTGAACGGGCAGCTGATGGCCCTGCTGATCGATGACGATCCAGCGTCCTCCAATAATGTGAGTGGATTATTTGGGCTGCAGATTGAGGGGTTTCCCTCAAAGGTTTCGTTCCGTAACCTCTGGCTCAAAAAACTCTCGTGAGCATCCTGCTGCGCGTGAACCGGTTTGGAAACTTTGGACAGAGAGCAGGAAGGTTCTCACTGCACACAGCTTCGTCCATCTAGCTACTGTTGACACGTCCATTCAGGTGAATCTTATGAAGAAAACATCGATCCTGGAAGTACGCGCTTATGTCGTGGCGCCCGGCGAGACATGCGCGGACTATCATAACCAATCAGACAAACATTGGATCATTGATCTTCCCATTGCCAACCCGATGTCAATGTATGAGGCGTACAAGGCAAATCGCACCAGTTGGGGCATCAATGCCTTAGGCACCGTAATTGTGGAAGTCGAACTGGACGACGGCACCATTGGGATTGGATGCAGCGTCGGCGGAGAGCCTGCGTGCTTCATCGTCGAAAACCATCTCAGTCGATTTATTGAAGGCCAGGACGTACATGATGTGGAGTTGATTTGGGACCAAATGTGGCGTGCGACGATTCCATACGGTCGCAAAGGGCTGGCGCTGCACGCGATCAGCGCGGTGGATCTGGCCATTTGGGACTGTCTTGGAAAGTTGCGAGGCGAACCCGTCTATGCACTCCTGGGCGGCAAGACCAAAGAATCGCTGCGGGTTTATGCAACCACGGCGCGCGCGGATCTGGCAAAGACCTGGGGCTTTGAAGGCGCCAAGATACCCTGCCGTTATGGTCCGGCCGACGGTTCAGCGGGACTAAAGAAAAATGTAGCGGCAGTGGCTGAAGCGAGAGAGCAGGTCGGGCCTGACTTTCCACTCCGTCTGGACTGTTACATGGCGCTGACGTTGCCCTATGCCATTGAGCTGGCGAGATCTCTGCGGCCATTTCACCTGCACTGGATTGAGGAATGTCTACTGCCCGATGACTACGAGGGCTACGCCGCTCTTAAAGCCGCACTGGGCTCTTTTTGTCTCGTTACCACCGGCGAACATGAATATACACGCTATGGCTTTCGCCAATTAATTGCTTTGAAATGTGCGGATATTCTGCAGCCGGATATCAATTGGGTGGGCGGGATAACGGAAGCACGCCGTATCGTGGCCATGGCTTCCGCCTATGACATTCCGGTAATTCCTCATGGATCGAGTGTCTTTTCCTACCACCTGCAATACGCATTTACCAACTGCCCGGTTGCGGAATTTCTTGTCATGAGCCCACAGGCCGATCACATTGTGCCGCTTTTTGGAAGATTGTTTAAGAATGAACCGCTACCCCAAAACGGATTCCTTCATTTAAGCGATGCTCCCGGATTTGGCGTGGAATTAAACGATGACCTGGAACGTCTCCGGCCGTATGCGCGACAAAAGAAGTGACATGGCACCATGCAGCGCGAACCACTGTCGTCGATTTGGGGAATTCTTCAGAGGTCTTTCAGTCGTACGCGCCTGGTTGCGCACCTCTCTTCTTCCATTTACACAAGCATGTTTATCCTGTACGCATTCCCTGGCGCTTCAGGTGGATCAACCAGACTCTCACCTTCTGCATCGACGGATGCATAGTACCTGACCGTGCCGTTCTGTACGGCGAATGATCCACGTTGGACCGTATACATATTTCTGCCTGCGTGTGTCGCAGTTTGCGTCCGTCAGTTAACCTGACTTTCACTCCCCAAATGAAACCTCACTTTCAGGAGAACCACTGGCACGCCCCGGGGAAATGACATCTCAATCCGCGACTCTTCGCTCCGCTCTTCATATGCGCTATTTTGAGTACGGGCAAAAGCCGGTGCGAGCCAGGTAACCACCGTCGTACCCCAGCGCCGTCTCCTCGGTTTCTTCAGAAACAACCTGCGATTCAACAGGTGTTCCCGATTTCACCTTGCCTCGGTCTTATTCATTGTGTGCGATTCGCGTTGAAGGAGCTTCTATTGATCCGCCTTCGGGATGAAAGGAGCACTCGCGGGAGGAGTGTTCCTGGCTCCAACCTTGTGTCGCAGCTCGGCGTAGGACTTTTGCACCCTCTCAGGAAAAGTAGTCATCATCGGATCAAGATGTGAATGCAGAGCTTCCAGCTTCTCTCGATGATAAGTCGCGATGTCATAGCTCTCCGTTGGATCCAGATCCAGACGATACAATTCCGGCCTGGGTAGCATATAGGTGGGACCCATGTTTTGCAGCACATAGATCTCGCGTGTGTACTGCGCGATGCGCATCTTCCAATTTCCGGAACGAATGCACTGAGGAACGTAATTGTAACCCGTCGCACTAATACTGAAGTATATGATTGGCTTCCGATCAACCCCAGCACGTCTCCCCATGATAAGATCCGAAACATCGACACCATCAATCGGCAGACGCGGCTTCTCCAGTCCGCACCACTTCCCCAGCGTCGGCAGAACGTCCATGTTCATCATCCAGCCGTCTACCTTTTGGCCGGCGGGAATATGCCCGGGCCAACGCATCAGCATCGGAATGCGACTGCCGCCTTCGAAACTCGATCCCTTGCGCCCGCGAAGTTCTCCGGGACTGCCTTGAAACCACGGTCCATGATCACCAGTGAAGATCACAATTGTGTTATCGACTTGGCCGATCCGTTCCAGGGTTTTCATGATTTCTCCAACGCTCCAGTCGATCTCCGCCACGGCATCGCCATACTCGGCAAAACCTGAACGGCCCTGGAATGTTTTGGAGGAAGCGGCTGGATTATGCGGATACGAGTAAGCCAGGTAGAGGAAGAATGGATCGTCCGAAGGCTGCTCCAGAAACTTGATAGCTTCGGTCGTGTAGCGTGGAGTCAGCGTCAGCCGGTCCGTGTTCGGCTCCACAATTTGTTCATCGACCATCAATGGCAGCGGGTGCATGTCCACGCTCCAGGGCACCCCATAATAATGGTCAAATCCCCTACTCGTGGGCAAGTACTGCGACTCATGGCCCAAGTGCCACTTCCCAATGGCCTGTGTGCGATACCCCTTATCATGAAACAGATTCGCCAGCGTCGTTTCGTCCAGGTTCATACCGTCCTCGTCTTGGGGAAAATACACCGACCTTGTATTGCTTCGGGGAGCGTAACGACCTGTCAACAAAGCAGCTCTGGCCGCCGAACAGATAGGATGCGCTGTATTGCAGCGCATCATTTGCGTTCCTTCTGTAGCCAACCGATCCAGATTCGGTGTAGGGAGTTTAGAACCATAGCAACCCAGATCCGCTGATCCCAAATCATCGCAGATCATCAGGATGACATTGGAAGGTTTATTAAAATTCGACCTGGATGGAAAAGCGGAAGCAAAAACTGCAGTCGCCGCCCCCAGGCTCTTCACAAACTCACGTCTGTCCATCTCACTGGCACTTCTCGCATCTATCGTCATCAGAAAGCTCTATACCTTTCATTGGTGTGTGTGATCGCCATTCTTTTTAAGTTCTGGACGTAAGTTATTATAGGAACGTCGGGGGAGTTCTTTTTCGTATATGTCTCTATTGTTTCGTAGATTTACTTACTCCTTACCGGATACCGCCGGTGGATGGTCACGTATCACCTTCAGGACCGCTACGGACTGTCTGAAAATGAGCGTAGGCCCCGACGCGATTGAAAAACATGCAGCATACGCTTCGAAGGCTATGTGGAGACTGCTCGCAAACGTTTACAAATAAAACCTCGGGAAATACGCTTTCGAGTACGAGCGTTTCTGGGTTGCCGCAAAATCGCTAATGCACTCATCGAGGATGGATGTGTTACGACGTCTCTGAAGTGGTCGGCGCAGGTCCGCCTTAGAGTGCTCAATGTTTCTTAAGCCACGGGGAAACCAGAACTAATGCTCAACTAGTGTTAACAAGGCCATTGCGCTCAGCGAAAGATATCTTGGTCTCCCCGTACAAATTGAGGGAGTGTGGTCGGACAACTCGGAAGGCAACTCCTCCGAACTACTGCGCTCGCAGGTGTCATCTCTGCCGACTAAGCAGACCTCTCATCTTTGCTATTTTCTCGGTTGGCTGCGCCCACGCGCCAGGTAAAATTCATATCGCTTGGCCAAAGGCGCAACCATCAGAAAGTTTCCATGTCCAGGATTAGACACAGAGAGAGTGGAGAGCACCCCAATCTTTCGGAGTACGCCGATGTCGCGGTTCACCGCCGTTATATGTTGTGAAAGCAATCTGTTCCGATTTCCCCATGAAATGACGCTCGTGAAAGCCGTGAGCATTGTCGTAGCCGAGAACTCGCCCGTTGTCCCCTGAATAGAGGCTGAAATCGATATACGCAAGACTATATTTCACGATCTGGCTTTTGGCGTTTTTCGTCCACGACTCTTTCCCAAGGGGCGGACGGTTGGAACACTCAAAGCCGTATCGTCGAAGCTGTGGAGGCGGTTCGCCGTCGCGTCTGCTTCCACGGGTTGGGACCAAGACAGATTTCATTAGTCACATTTATTCTTTGTGAATGCCGAGGACTTGTGGTAAACCGCAACAGGACCCCACTTGCCACCCGGTAGGGACTGAAAGGTCGCCGGGCATTCGCCTTTTCCCGCTTTGCAGGGTATTCTCAATGCGAAATAGTTTCTGGGCGAGACGATCGGAGGCCACGATGGCGACCAATGGCTCTCGGGCAGCTTCAGATGCACCGTGACGAGGTAGCGCGCCGATGGCGACTGCGATGAGCGGAAATGTGTGGGCAGGCATCGGATGGCACATGGTGGGCGCGGCGTCGGCGGCTTCCTTCTACGCGCCGATTGAGAAGGTCAGGAGATGGTCATGGGAGACGACCTGGGCGATTGCCGGCGTGTTCTCGTGGATCTTGCTGCCGATCAGCGTAAGTCTGATCCTGCTTCCGCACTTTGCGATGTTTTACGCTTCGACCGCTCCCGCGGTCCTGGTCAAGGTTGCGCTCTTTGGTGCCATGTGGGGGATCGGCAATATCAGCTACGGGCTCACGATGCGCCACCTGGGGATCTCGCTCGGTGTCGGTGTGGCCATCGGAGTCACGCTGGTTGTGGGCACGCTGGTGCCTCCGCTGCTGCACGGCCAGGCTGCGGTGCTCTTTGGCACACGGCCCGGGCTGCTGACGTTGGCCGGTGTTCTGGTAGCGCTGATGGGTGTGGCGATCGTCACCTACGCGGGACATCAGAAGGAGCGCGAACTTTGTGGCGAACCCACCGAGTTCAATCTAAGGCTGGGCATCCTGCTGGCGGTGCTCTGCGGCATCTTCTCCTCGGGCATGTCTTTCGCCATCGATGCTGCACAGCCGATGCAGGCTGCAGCTCTCCGCGCTGGTGTGAACCACCTTTATGCGGCGCTGCCGAGTTACGTCTTCATTATGGGAGGCGGAGCGATGGTCAATCTGGGATATTGCTTCGTACGCCTGGCGGCCCTGAAGCGGCTCTCAATTCGCGCCGATTTCAGTTTGCCTGGGAAGACTATTGTGCGCAACGCTACGCTTGCCGCCTGCGGCGGGATCATGTGGTATCTGCAGTTCTTTTTCTATGCCTGGGGTCAGGCCAGCATTCCTGCACGGCTGGCCTACGTGAACTGGATGCTACATATGTCCGGCTACGTGCTCTTTGCCGGGATTGTCGGTCTGCTGATGGGTGAATGGGCTGGAGTTACGTCACGGCCGATCCGGCTGCTTTTGGCGGGCATGGCCGTCATCATTCTAGCGGCGAACATGGTGGGGCTGGGACTGGCCAGTTAAAGGACCAGGGCGATTCCAGGATTGAAAGGGAGAGACATCGTGACCGGTTTAACTTGGCTTTTTGTCCGTCGATTCGTTCCTTGGTGGTGGTGCGCTTTATGACAAACGTTGATCAACTGCAGGACACGGCTTTCCGGGCCCTTGACTCGTTTCCAATCGAAATTCCATCGTGGGGATTTGCCAATACCGGTACGCGCTTCGGCAAGTTTCTGCAGGCTGGGGCTGCACGAACGCTGGAGGAAAAGTTTTCTGACGGGGGAGAAGTTGCAAAGCTCACCGGCGCTACGCCGACGATGGCCTTGCATGTTCTCTGGGACCTGCCCAACAAGCTTGCCGACGCGAAGGCGGTGAAGTCGCTCGAAAGCCAGTACGGGATACGCGCGGGATCGATCAATCCGAATCTGTTCCAGGAGCAAGAGTATAAATTCGGCTCGCTATGCCATCCTTCGGCGGAGGTCCGCGCCATGGCTCTGGACCACATGTTCGAGTCGGTTGCGATTGCCGCGGAGCTTGGCTGCCGGGATGTCTCGCTCTGGCTTCCCGATGGCTCGAATTATCCCGGCACGCAGAGCATCCGTAAGCGGATTGCGTGGCTGGAAGACGCACTGAATCAGACCCATGCCAGGCTGCGGCCCGATCAGCGGCTGCTGATTGAGTACAAGCCGTTCGAGCCGGCGTTCTATCACACGGATATTGCGGACTGGGGCATGGCGGTTCACCTTGCCGAGACTGCTGGATCGCAGGCGAAGGTGCTCGTCGATACCGGGCATCACTACTCGGCGCAAAACATCGAGCAGATCGTCGCGTGGCTCCTGCACAAAAACCGGCTGGGAGGCTTTCACTTCAACGACCGGCGCTACGCCGATGACGACCTTACGCTGGGCTCGATCGACCCGTATCAGGTCTTCCGCATCTTCCATGAGATCCATCTTTCAGGTCCGGCGGCCACGGCGGATATCGCGTTCATGATCGACCAGAGCCACAACCTGAAAGAAAAGATGGAGGCGATGGTGCAGACGGTTTCTACTGCGCAGGAGCTGTGGGTAAAGGCTGCGCTCGTCGATCGGGAGAAGCTCAGCGAACTGCAGCAAGCCTGTGATCTGGTCGCGGCGGAAGAGTTATTCCGCGATGCCTTCTGGCAGAACGTCAAGCCGCTGTTACGGGCATGGAGGCAATCGAAGGGAGTTCCGGAAGACCCGATGGCAGCGCTCCGCGCGAGCGGCTACCTGGAACGCATTCGCAAAGAGCGGGGCAGCGCTTTGGCTGCCGTAGCTTCTTACGCTTAGGTCGGATATCTTTATCCGGAGGTGCTTTCCGGGTGGTCAAGGCAAAGATAAAACGGCAGTACCTGATCCCGATCCTCTCCAAAGCCTTGGATGTGATTGAGCTGCTGGAAAACTCACAGAGCTATCTCGCGCTTGAGGATATTTACCAGCGTACGAACATATCGAAGACCAGTATTTATCGCATCTTGAAGACGCTGGTGCATCGAGGCTACGTCGCACAGAACCAGAGCGGAGAGTATCGCCTGGTATCGCGCCCGAAACGCCTCTGCTTTGGTTTCGCCGGCCAGAGCGCCGAGATGCCGTTTTCAGTTGCAGTGGGCGCCAGCATCGAGCAGGCCGCCGCTGCCGCTGGGATCGAGCTGATTGTTCTGGACAATCGCTATGACCCGGAGACGGCCATACAAAATGCCCGCGAGTTCGTCAATAAGCGTGTCGATCTGGTGCTTGAGTTTCAGGTGGAAGAACACGTTGCCCCGCATGTAGCGAACGTCTTCAAACGCGCTGAGATACCGCTCGTCGCGATTGATGTCCCCCACCCGAATGCAACGTATTTTGGCGTCGACAACTTCGAGGTCGGTTATGAGGCGGGCACACTTCTCGCCCAACATGCCTGCGCAAAATGGAAATGCAAGGCGGACTGGGTGATCGGTATCGGATTTGCGGAAGCCGGGAGTTTTGTACAGAGCAGGATCGCGGGGGCCTTCGAGGGCGTTCGTGAGCGGTTGCCAGGGATTCCGGCCGACCGCTTTCTCCGGCTTGAAGGCCGGGGAATGCGGCACCACAGTGCGCTGGCAATGGCTGAATTTCTTCGCAGCCGCCGCAAAGGCCTGCACACCCTCGTGGCGGCCGCGACGGACTCCAGCGCTCTCGGAGTGCTGGATGCTGCGCGTTCGGCCGGAAGAGAGCAGGACGTTGCTATTGTCGGCCAGGACTGTATCCCGGAAGTTCTGGACGAGATACGGAAGGGCAGCGCAATCATCGGCTCAATCTCGCATGAGGCCGAAAGCTATGGTCCACGCCTGATCCAGCTTGGCATTGCCATCATGCGCGGACAGACCGTGCCTCCCTACAATTACGTGAAGCACCGCGTCGTGACTGCGGCAACTCTGCAATCGTCCGCGGAGGAAGCGGAAGTGGCCGAAGAGCCCGCCTGATGCGATGCCCGATGGCAGGCGATCCCGCTTGCCTGGAACCCTAGCGCACTTGATGGGACGGCTCGGCCAGGCGACGCGCC
>JAJZDO010000168.1 GCA_021805955.1 Acidobacteriota bacterium | reverse complement strand
GACGATTCTCAAAACGCAGCCCGAGGCGACGGAAATTTGCGTGGAGAATGTGAAGCGCCTGCGCTTCGCCGCGGAGAGCGGACACTACGATGCTGTGTTTCAAGGCTTGAACCAGGCCATGGCCGGACTGCATTAAGCTGCGCATCCGTCGAGAAGGCGACTCGGACTGGAGTTGCTCTAGCCATTCCAGGCGCCGAGTTGTTTGCGCACCATTACCAGCTGGCCGACGTGGTAGCTGGTGTGGTCGCCAGCCAGTAGAATCTCCCGCAGGAAGGTTTGCCCGTCTCCCCAGGGAATTTTGGCAGTCAGATCGGTCTTCGGGTCCCGCAGTAGCTTGTCGAGGCCTTTCAGTTCCTTGTGAATCGCGGCCACCGACTGCTTCCATGCCGCGGGAGATTTTGGCCGGTCCTCGGCGGGCCAATATCCCTCCGGCCACTTGGGAGCTTGATACTTCGGGTTGGTGCAGAAATCCAGAAGATCATGGAGCGTCAAGCGGATATGTTCCAGCAACTGCCACGCATTGTGCGGCGCGTCTGCCGGCTTCCGCGCGACCAACGCAGCGGGCATGTCCTTCACCGCGTCGTTCAGGCTGGCATGGGCCTGGCCGCCTTGCAGAAACTCCCATAATTCGTGTCGAATGGATCGGTCCGGAACGGACAGTCGAGTCGGTGTCTTCGTGGGCATACGATCACTCCTTGGGCTACCCGATTGGATGCTTCGGGCGCTTTCCAGGTCTGTTCGCCCTGTAGCTTGAGCAGGCTCTAGCTGAGTACTACTTCGTTGCCACCAAGATGCTCGCGAATCAGTCGAGCCACCAGCGGCTTCAGGGATTCGCCGGTTTTTGGCAGCACGAACGTCTGTGAAGCGTCGTCCCAGTCCAGCTTAAAGCTGGTGGAGAGCGCCGAAATCCATATTTGCCGGACGGGAGCGTTGGGAGTGAGGACAAACTTGGAGGATGGCTCGTCGAAGCTGATGTTCAGCACGCCGTTTTGTTCTTCCACCTCGAAGTCGGCATCGCTCTCCGCCAGGATTAATGCCTTTTTCAGCGATTCCAGGGCGCTGTCCGCATGGCGTCGAAAGGTAATTTCATCCAGCATGGAGCCAGTGTACCAACATTCAGCCGATGCCTGCCGTCTGTAGAATGCATCTAGGCGATGAAGATGAATATGAAAGCATTCCGTCCGGGAAGCCGGCAAGCCGTGAACAGGGAAGGAAAATGCTGCACGCGAGCACAGGTTTCCGCAGTTCACCTTCTCATCGCGCTGCTGCTCATTTTTAGCATCCCGCAGCACGTCGAAGCCTACTCTTTTCTCACCCATCAGGACATCATCGATGTGGCGTGGAAGGGATCGATTCGTCCAGCACTGCTGGCGCGATTTCCCACAATCACGCCCTCTCAGTTACAGGAGGCGCGGGCCTATGCGTACGCGGGCGCGACTATCCAGGACATGGGCTATTATCCGTTTGGCGATGAATTCTTCAGCGGTCTGACCCACTACGTGCGGTCTGGAGAATTTGTAAACAACCTGTTCCAGGATGCGCAGACGGTGGATGAATATTCGTTTGCGATTGGAGCCCTGGCCCATTATGTGGGCGACAACGACGGGCATCGCTACGCTACCAATCCTGCCACGCCACTGGAATTTCCGCCGCTGGGCAAGAAGTTCGGACCGATTGTTACCTACGATCAGGCTCCGCATGCTCATATTCGAACCGAGTTCGCCTATGATGTCGAGCAATTGAGCAACAACGAGTTTGCGCCGATCTCGTATCGGCATTCCGTTCGCTTTATCGTTGCGCGGAGGCTGCTGGAACAAGCGTTTTTCGACACGTATGGTATGCGCCTCCGGTCAGTATTGGGCCGGCCCCGGCCCGCGATCGCAAGCTATCGCTCATCCATGCAAAATCTGCTGCCCAAAGCCGCGCGCGCGGAGGTCTTGATTCATCGCAAGAATTTTCCTCCTGCCGAAGATACTCCCGCCTTTCATCAATTCGAAGTGCGCCAGGCCCAGGCGAGGATCGATAATGGATGGGCCAACTACAGCCGTAAAGATGGATTTGAAGTCCATTTCATCGTTTTTTTGCTGCGCATTGTGCCGAAGGTCGGAACAATTTCCGATCTGGCCATTCGCGGGCCCAGCGCGGAGACGAACCGCTGGTACATCGAAAGCGTGAATCGCACCACGGACGATTACGAGCAGATGCTGCGCGAATTGGCAAGAGATCCAAGGCATCGGCTGGATCTGCCCGATCGCGACCTGGATACGGGCAAGCTGGTGCAGCCCGGTTCCTATCCGTTGACGGACAAGACCTATGCCGAGTTATTGACCAAATTGACGGCGCAGCCGAACCACGCCATTCCGGCCGGCCTGCAGCAGAATATTCTGAGCTACTACGCGGACCCCGATGCGCCCATCACCACGAAGAAGAATCCCGACGCATGGAACCGTGTGCAAACAGGTCTGACGAAATTGCGTGGAATGCAAACTGTGGGAGACAAGAGCGTTGCCATACTGCATCCCTAACATAGGTTCGCCCGATCGGAATGACGAACGGCCAGGTTGCCGCAACGAACACTTGCAAGGTCCACTTCGATTGACGACGCCGTAGGCGATGACCCACAATAGCCGCATGGCAAAATCCGCAGGTTCAGGTTCCAGCGCCAGCGATTTCGGGCTGCTGGTATTGCGTCTCTTTTTCGGAATCAACCTCTTCTGGTGGCACGGCCGGGAAAAAATCACGCACTTCTCCCAAATGTCCTCCCACTTCCCCAATCCACTTCACATTGGATCGCACGCCAGCCTGATCTACGCGCTGATTTCGGATGGGATTTGCTCGATTTTAGTGGCGCTGGGACTTGGGACACGCCTCGCTGCGTTCC
>JAJZDO010000279.1 GCA_021805955.1 Acidobacteriota bacterium | reverse complement strand
CGGAGATTACCGCACATCTGCGCCAGCGCCTCATTCAACGCATGGTTGAGGCTGGAGAGGCACCTCCGCAAATCGACTATTGGCCCTATTATCCTTGACCACGCTGACCCTGGAAACTTTGTGCCGCAAAAAAACTTCTGGGTAGACCCTGCCAGGGACCCGGCGTGAAATCCAATACTTGCTCTTCACCTGGACAGGCTACTGCGCTTACTGCGGGGCAGCAGTGGGCCATTCACGTAGTCCGTAATACTTAACGTTGTAATGCTAGACATAACTTCAAAAAGCCTTATTCATGGTGCCGCTATTTATTTCTTCTCGTACTTTCATCTATCCTCGCGAAAGGAATTTCGCGAGGATAGCTGTGCGCGCGTGGGGTCGCAGGAAGGGAACTGGCGCCGCAGCCGGTCTATATAAATAAAGTAAGAAGACTATTCGTGGCGCAGCGCGACCATCGGGTCGATCGACGCTGCGCGCCGACCGGGAATAAATGCGGAGACGACCCCGCACAGCAATAGCAACAGCGGTACAACTGCCATCGTCCAGGGATCGTGTTTGCCCACCCCATACAGAAAGCTGCGCAGCAGGCGCGTGCTCCAAAAGCTCACTGCCAGCCCCGCAGCAATTCCCAGGATCAGTAGCGTCATCGCCTGTCGAAGTACCATCCCTAAGATGCGCCCACGGTCCGCGCCCAGCGCCATGCGGATGCCGATCTCTCGCGTGCGTTGCGCAACGGAGTAGCTTAGAAGGCCGTACAGACCTACAACTGTAATCAGCAGCGCCAGGACGCCAAAGATGCCAATCACCTGCGCGGCCAGTCGTTGGCTGCTGATGGAATCCTCAACCGCTTGGTTCATGGTGGTGAAATCTCCCGCAACTAAATCAGGATTCTGGCGATGAATTACTCGGCGCAACTCCGGAATCATCGCACCGGGTGCGGTCTGCGTGCGGACCGCTAACTCCATAAACCAGCCCAGCAATGGGATGTAGAGACCGTTTCCCGGCTTGAGTTGGTCTATGCAAACGTAGATTTCCGGCTGGCTTGGTGTTGCGGCCTTCTCCTGATGCACATCGTCGAGCACACCAACAATCGTTGCGCGCATGGGTACGCGGCCAAACCGGATCGGTTCCCCGATCGCATTTTGTCCGCTGAAGTACCTTTGGACAAAAGCGCGATTCACGACAGCAACCGGCATGGAACTTGGTGTGTCCTGCGCGTTGAAGAAACGCCCCGCGAACATGCGAATGCCCAGCACGCGCAACTGGTCTGGTGAGGCAGCGCGTACGACCGCCGTCACGTCACTTTTTGCCGTACCCGGCGCGTACACATCGGTTAGGAGTTCCCTCGCATGGCCGATGGGCATAACGGTGGAAAGGCTGGCAAACTGGACGCCGGGTAGATGCTGGACACGTTCAAGAAGGGGATCCCATAGCGAAGTATTGAGGTCGCGGCCCTTGTAGTCGTAATTGGGAATGGTAAAACTGGTGAGCACAATATGATCGGTGCGAAACCCAAGCGGAACGTGGCGGAGCGCATAAACGGTACGCAACATCAAACCCGCGCTCACAAGCAAAATCATCGAAACGGCAATTTCGCCAATCAGCAACCCGTTGCGTAGCCGCGCTTGCCCACGGTCTCTGCTGCCCGTTGGCCCTCCACTCTTCAGAGCCTCTTCCAAGGGAGCACGGACCGCGAGGATTGCCGGAATGCTTCCGAAGATGAGACCCGTCAGCAGAGTAAAACAGACGAGCGCCAGTAACACTGCTGGATTGAGATGAATGTTTTGCGCAAGCGGCAACTGCTGCGCCAGCGTGCGCCGGAATATTTGCAGCGAGAATATCGCCAGGCCAAGTCCGCTCAGAGCGCCGGTGCCGCTCAGCAGCAGACTTTCGGTGAGAAACTGCCGCACGATTCGCCATTTTCCTGCTCCCAAGGAGCCGCGCACGGCAATTTCCACACGTCGGGATGCAAGACGCGCCAGCAGGAGGCCGGCAACATTGCAACAGGCGATCAGCCAGATCAGGACGACCGCAATCTCAAGCGCGGTCAGTGCGGGTCGTACATCGGCGACTATGGAATCTCGCAAGGCGGTTAGCCGAACATGGGTAGCAACCTCGTCTCCAGGTTTGGCCGCCTGGGCGATGTGACCTTGTACGCTCGATAGCTCCGCCTGTACGATTGCCGGCTTGACTCCCGGCTTCAGACGGAGGATGGGCATATGGTTCATATATTCTTCTTTGTCCAGCAATTCGCTTCGAGCCACTGGCGTCCATACCTCGACCGTGTTTCCCCACAGAGGGTACTCGAAATGCGGCGGCATGATTCCGATGACTGTATATTGCGCTCCACCGATGCGCACGGTTTGCCCTAGTATCTTCGGATTTGAAGCAAAGAGTTCTCGCCAAGTGGTGTAGCTCAGCAAGGCGACATGAGACTGGCCATTTTCGTGCTCTTGTGGCAGAAAACCCCTGCCCAGCATGGGTTGCACGCCGAGGGTCCGCAGCAGATTCGCGCTGATCGTTTCCTTGTAGATCAACTGCGCGCCCGAAGGCGTATCTAGAATGTCCGGATCGCCGCGTTCAAAGGCAATATCCGCGGAATTGCGCGTTGCCTCCTGCCATTGCTTGATTTCGGCATATTTCATGCCGTACATTTCCTCGCCGGTCTTATCAATTCCGACGGGGGTGTAGAGTTGTCGCGCATGCGGGAAGGCAAGCGGTCGAAGCAGGACACCATCGACAATGGCAAACATGGCCGTGGCAATCCCAATGCCGAGGGCGAGAGTAATGGAGGTGGTAATGGCAAAGCCCGGTGACTTGCGCAATTGCCGTAGCGCAAAGCGAACATCCTGCAGCACCGTCGGAATTGATAAGACCGGCGAGGA
>JAJZDO010000905.1 GCA_021805955.1 Acidobacteriota bacterium | reverse complement strand
CTGACGGAACTGACGTGCGTTCCGCCGTGATGACGGTCCATCTGAATGAAAAGAACCAGCCGCGGCAAGCCCATTTTCTCGGCGGCGTGCAGTTCACGCAAAATCAACCAACGCAGCAAACCGCCGGCGGCGGCCGGCAGGCCGTCGTGGACTTTGACTCGGCTGGCCACGCGAATCGCGTCACGATTGATGGCGAAGTGAAATTCCAGCAACAGATTGACCGAGACAAGGATCATCTCCATCGCACGCTGGCCGCAAACCACTTGGTTCTGCATTTGCGCCCATCCCCGAGCGGTCAGGCGCAGTTGGAGACAGCGGATGCGACCGGCAACGCGGCCTTTGCTTCTCAAAGCATGACGCGTGGTCATCCGTCGCAAGCAACCAGTCTTGCGGCGCAAACTTTGAAGGCGAAGTTCCTTGCCGGGAACGAATTGCAACATCTCGACGGCATTGTGGATACGCGGATGCGCATGGTCGAAGCCAATGGAGATATCGACACCAGCACCGGAGATGCGCTCAGCGTCGACTTTGTCACGGGGACTCCGCAGTCACCCATACCGAAGGCCGCCAAGCCTCCGGTGCAGCGTCGAGCATCCGCAACTTCGATTGCAAATCCAGCGAATGGCGTGGAAGCCGGCGCAGGCGAGGGGCTGACGGCGCAATCGATACGGACCGCGGTGCAGACGGGCCATGTGGTGTTGCAACAGATGTCCACCAACGGGACCGGTGGCGCAGGTGTCGCTCCCGGTTCGCAGATTTCTACCGCGACCGCGGCCCGCGCCGAATACGATGGCACGACGGATACGTTGACGCTGACGGGAGCGCCGGAATTTCGCGACACCACCCTGGAGATGACCGCCAACCGATTCGAGGTGCAGCGCGCCGCTGGAAAAATGCTGGCTTCCGGTGCGGTCGAGACGACACTCCGTTCGAACAGCCAGACGCAGACTTCGCCGGGACCTCTGTTGAGTGGGGACCAGCCGACCCATATCATCGCTCGGGAAGCCGTTCTGCTACACGATACGCAGAGAGCCATCTTCACCGGACAGGCCCGGTTGTGGCAGGGAGACAACATCATCGAAGCTCCTGTGATTGAGGTATCTCAGAAGATGCAGACCCTCTCCGCATACGGCAGTGGAACCTGCGCCCAGTGCGTGCACAGCACGTTCCTGGCACAATCCGCCGAGCCGTCGCAACAGGGGACCGAGAAGGCATCGAAAGCCAACCGGCCCGGCAATCACAGTCCGGACAGTCTTGGACCTTCCACAACTCGGGTACTCAGCCAGCGTTTGCTGTACTCCGATGCGGAACGCAAAGCCAGCTTTGACAACCATGTCGAGGTCATCAACTCGGATGGCGAGGTCTTCGCCGACCATGCGGAAGTCTTCCTGACTCCTGCCGCTATGCGCTCCTCGTCGAAGGGGGTGGCTACTCCCACAGAAAAGGAACAAAAAGCTTCTTCCCAGCGCAACAATGTCTCGCAATCCTCCGTCGAAAGGATTGTAGCCACCGGACATGTTGTTGTGGTGCAGCCCGGAAGGCGCGGAACCGGGTCCCGCCTCGTGTATACGGCGAGTGACGGACATTTTGTGCTGACGGGAGATGGCGGCAATCCTCCCAAGGTGGAGGATGCGAGCCAGGGAAGCGTGACCGGACAGGCTCTGACGTTCGCAGCGCAGACACAGGCGATAATAGTAAGCGGAACAGCCAACGATTCAACCACGACGAAGACGCGGGTTCAAAAGAAATAATGCAGCGACTGACGACGGACCAGCTGGCCAAGAATTATCGCGGAAGACAGGTAGTGCGAGGTGTCTGCCTGGAGATCCACAAGGGTGAAGTGGTCGGTCTGCTGGGACCGAATGGCGCGGGGAAGACGACGACCTTTTACATGATCGTCGGCCTGGTGCAGCCGGACTCCGGGCGGGTGCTGGTCGGGGACCGGGACATCACGCGCCTGCCTATGTATCTGCGGGCCCGCAATTTCGGAATCAGCTACCTGCCGCAGGAACCCTCTATTTTTCGCAAGCTCACGGTGGAGGAAAACATCCTGGCCGTGTTGGAAGTGCAGCCCGGCGGGTGGGAGCAGCGACGGACCCGCATGGAGCGGCTGATTGAACAACTGAGCCTTGGGCACGTGAGGAAAACCCGCGGCTACGCGTTGTCTGGCGGCGAGCGGAGACGCGTGGAAATCGCCCGCTGCCTTTGCATCGAGCCGAATTTCATTTTGCTGGATGAACCGTTCTCAGGAATCGACCCGATTGCAGTTCATGATTTACAGGACATTATCTTCGACCTGAAAGCCAGTGGATACGGCGTGTTGATCACAGACCACAACGTGCGTGAGACGCTTACCGTTACCGACCGGGCGTACATCATCAACGAGGGCAAGATTTTCCGGACGGGCACGCCGGAAGAATTGGGTCAGGATCCGGAAGTGCGGCGGGTGTATCTCGGGGAAGGCTTCACCCTGGGCTAGAAACGGTTCTGACAGGCATGTGTCCGGAAATCCAGTTGGCGCGGCTGGGTCGCCGAAAGATGAACGACCGCCCCGATAAGAACACTGCGTGCAATTTGAATGCAAATGTTCTAACTATCACAAAATAAAGTTGATATTGGTCGTTCGTCGAACAAAAAAGGTTTTCTGCCAATCTGCCCGTGTACACTGAACCTAACTTCATTCTCCACTGGAACTCTGCCATGGCTCTTCTTCAACCCCGGCTTAATTTGAAGGTCTCGCAGAAGCAGATTCTGACGCCGGGCCTGGTTCAGATGGTCAGCCTGCTGGCCTTGAACAAACAGGAACTGAAGGAGATGATCGACGCCGAGCTGCTGGAGAATCCTTTGTTGGAGGACATGGAGGAGACCGTCCCGCTTGTGGA
>JAJZDO010000974.1 GCA_021805955.1 Acidobacteriota bacterium | reverse complement strand
GGCCCATGGATCGCCGATCAGCAGAGTCGGCTCCGAATATTTCACTGCCGTGTACCCTGGCGCTCGTTGGAAGGAAACGCCATCCGGCACGACGCCTGCAAAAACATCATCGGTCACGCCGGAGGGAACCAAAGATTTGCCGAAAATGAACTTAACTGGCTGCATCGCCAAATCGGTGAGCTCGTCAGAAGCCGTTTCCGCCGTGTGGTTGGCGATCGCCTCCGAGACCTGGCCGCCGCCCTGGGTCACATGATGGCTCACTTCCTTGGCCGCCAGTAAGCCATAGCTTTGATGCTGCGAAGGAGAAATATCCTTCGATGAATATTGCGGGCCCTGTCCCTCAAAAATGTCATGCGTCGGATTGTAGACGTAATATATTTTCTCCGGCTGCCAGGGGCGAAGCGCTTCCGTCATATTCATGGCCACGTTGGGATGGATGGCAGGAGAGACTTGCTCAGAAAATACTGTTGGATCGCCTGCCAGATCAAAGGCCTCGGTCGCGAGGATACCTGCAGCCTGGTGATCCGCGTGGTTTTCGCCGGTGGTGAAATCCGGGAGCCACGTAAGAATCACAGACGGTCGGGTGATGCGAACAATCCGAACCAACTGATCCAGGCAGCGGCCATGGCCGCAATGCTCGAGCGAGGTCAAGGAATTCTGACTGGCTGTGTCGTGACCGCTGAGAAACCAGACATTGGTGATGCCCAAGGAGGCGACAGCGGTACGCCCTTCAATCTGCCGGATAGCGCCAAGGGCAGCGGCCTGCTCCGGGCCAACGTCGTTGTTTCCACCGTCGCCTGGATTTTGAAATACCACGGCGACGCGTTTGTGGTGATCATAGATTTCGCGCGCCAGATACGCCGCGACCATGATCTCGTCGTCAGGATGGGCAACTACGACCAGGATGTCAGCCTTGAAGCGGGGATCCGGCGGTCGGTTATTCCAGTCATAGGCATCGGGCGTCGCCTTGGTGGCGACCGCATTCTGGGCTGCAGCAGGATAGCCATTCAACATGGCTAGCAATGCCACACAAAGAGCCGATCTCACGGTTGCTACAAAAGTTGCTACAAAACTTGATCGCGTCATACGTCTCAGGTACCCTTCAACAAAATTGATCCGCGCTACTGAAAACTTTCGTGGGATTGAAGTCGCTTTCTCAGCTGGCAAGGGCTCGCTTGGGATGGTTTGTGGCGGCATTTCGCCAGCTTTGCATGATTCAATCGATTTAATCTTCGCGGTCTACCCGGTGTCAAGCGGCAAATGTATTGCCCGCAACTTTGTGTATAACAGCTTGTATTCTCGACATGAGTGGCGCTCGGGCGGCACAAGATGTCTGGGATATTAACACGCTTGAATATCCCTGAAAATTCGTCGAGTTTCATTCTGTCGAACCGCGACGGAGATTGAAGAGTCGCGCGTCTTCGAGCCTGTGCTGGCGCGGAAGTTACTTCGATCCGGTAAAACGCCTTTTACACACCCGCAGTTGCCATGGCAATGCCGGCTGCATGTTTTCACGCAGCCGTCTTTCGCATACTACAAAATCATGGGCTGTTGGAACCATATGTGACACCATCATTTTGCGATCAGGCATCAAGTTATTCATCGCGTGCGTAACGAAGGCTTCTGCGTCAATTAATGGTAGGCAGGGTAGCATTCAGCTAGACAGCTTTATTGCTGAACGAGGGTCATTCATGGATCGACGGAAGTTCGTAAGCATTGCCAGTGCCGCCACGGTTGCCATGGCGACTGGCTTGGGTCGAGGAGAGCCAGCAGCGGCCGCTGTTACTGACGGAGCCGATGCAGCCAATCTGAAACGGCGCTGGCAAAAGCTGGATGACGCTGCGCGCGGTTGGTGGAATGGCGATCTGCAACGCGCCGACGAGGAAGCGATTCGCCAGGACGGTTTACCTCACTCGCTCACTCCCACGGGAGAGCGCAGCCCCTGGTCGCATAGCCCGCCCAAGACGCTGATCTTTCTTCCGTTTCCATATAGCTCCGGCGGAGGTTCGGTCGCTTCCTTTCCAGAAATGTATGGCTGGGACACTCACTTCATCAATCTGGGTTTATTTGCGCACGATCGCACAGATATTGTGCGCTGGAACATTCTCGATCAGCTTTCGATGATTGAGCGCTTTGGAAAAGTGCTGAATGGGAACCGCACATTCTATTTGACGCGCGGTCAACCGCCGCTGCTAGCGATGAGCATTGAGAAATATCTCAGCATCAAGAAAGATGACGACGAAGTTGCGATGCTGGCGTATCCGCTGTTGGAACGTTCCTATACCGGATATTGGAATGCGCCCGCTCATGCCACTCCAATTGGGCTTTCCACCTGCCGTGATGGCGGTGGGAAGGACTTGCGACCGGAACTGGCTTCGGAGTGCGAGGCAGGTTTAGATTTCACTCCTATCTTCGGCGGTGAAATCAGCAATTGTGTGCCAATCCACGTCAACTGCGCCTTGGTGCGCCAGGCACAGGTACTGGCCGCGCTCGCAGATCGATTTGGTTGGAGTGAGAAAGCAGCACATTGGCGCAACGAAGCCGACGCACGAGCGCATCGCATCCAGCAATATTGCTGGGACGACAGCGAGGGGTGCTACTTCGAATATGACTACGTTCGCAGAACACGGCTGCCCTACTATTCGTTGAACGCCTACTGGCCGCTGTGGATCGGTATCGCGTCACCGGCGCAAGCCAAGCGCGTCGCGGATCATCTTCATCTGTTCGATCACCCGTACGGCCTTACCTTCACCGACAAAATTTATCCCACCATTCATCCGGAATACAAAGCGCTGGAGTGGGCCTATCCGGAATCGTGGCCGCAGCAACAGATCGTTGTGGGTCAAGCGTTGCAACGTTATGGCTTCCCGGAACAGGCCTGCAC
>JAJZDO010000562.1 GCA_021805955.1 Acidobacteriota bacterium | reverse complement strand
CTTTTTGGCTTCTATCTCAGCACGGTCGGAATTTTGCATTAAAAAACAGCTCAGCACACTGATTCAGCGCACCGATGTCGATGAAAACTTCTTGACCATCGCCAGCAGCAGCTTCCTGTCGCTTTCGCTCAGGTTCATCGAATAGCGTCGTATCTGGCTCATGAAGCGCAGCTCTTCTTCGCTCATCTTGGGAGCCGACATATCCTTGGCAATCTGCCCATCGCTGAAGAATTGCGCCACGGGAATATCCATCGCATCTGCGATCTTGGCCAACGTGTCGAGTGAGGGCACCGTATGCCCGTTCTCCACCCGTGACAGATAGCAGCGAAGCAGCCCGGTGCGCTTCTCGATATCTCCCTGAGACATACCTTTTTGTTGGCGAAACTCCCGGATCACTGTTCCAATTTGCATGGATTTTCCTCGTCAGCAAAGTGCACGACTGAGATGTCGAGCGATCAATGTTGCATTAAGAGTTAACATGTGACCGGCGCAAACGCAAGCGAGGAGAAGGAAAAATCGCAGTGCAGGAACCACTTTGGCCAGTGTGGCTCCAGATCGCCATCAAGGTCAGGGCCAGAACTCAACGGCTCGCACGGACGGTGGACCGGCATGACCTTCGATTACCTGCGTCTCGACCACGGCTTCCATATTCATCGACCGCCAATTCGGGGGAGCGTTTCGCAGCAATTGCTTTAGATCGGCGGCATTGGAGATCAGCTCACCAGCGGCTTCCGTGCCTTCTTCGGAGATTCCCGAGACCAGAATCACAGGCTGGCCGGTGATCTGGTCGCGAAAGCGTCCAATGATGGCGTAATCACGGGCAAGTTTCTCGTAGGGCTGATCCCAGTCCGTTGCCCAGGTGGTGCGGTTTTTGCTTTTTCGATCCACAATCAAAGCCGTGCCGTTAGCTGAATCGAATCCAAAACGCAGGTTGCGTGTCATGCGCATCGCCCACAGGTTATCGAATGCGCCAATCAGCACCACCGGCCCCTCACGCAATTCACCGAAGCTGGCTTCGGAGGCGGCAGTCACGCGGAACGGTTTATGCGCGGACTGCAACGGGACTTCGATGCGTGTCAAGGTGATTACATCCGCCAGGGCAAACAGTCCCGAAAGATGCAGATGAACATACAGAGGCTCCGAAGCGACGGTGTGTGGTATCGGTTTGGACCAGTCGTCATCGTCGCTGGTATCGCGCGCAGGCTCACCCAGGCAGATGGTTACAGTCGAATCTCCAGATGTGACCGGCTGCCAGAAATCCTCTACCGTATGATCCACCGGAGCCTGCGGGCGGGGGGCATGAAACCAGTAGCCCCAAAAGATTCCTGCTGCCAGGGCCGCAACCACCATCAGCACCGTCGCCACCAGATGCCCCGTTGTTCCAGAGTAACGATGACCTTTTTGCGCTCCGTGTCCATGCGAGAAAAGCACGACAGGTGAAGCGGGACGCGTGCCATTTTCGGCTTGCAACTCACTTTCACCGCCATGCTTTGTCTTCGGGGCTTCAGCCAGAGCATCCTTCTGTTCAGGCGTATCTGACCACACGAATTGCGGCTGATAGCCCCCGGTCGGCAGTTCGATCCGCAGTTCGCCGGAATGTTCCGGGGCGTAGTAGTACTGCGCCAGCCGCTTGCGAATCTCGCCAGCCGTCACACGCACCACAGGGTCTGCGTTGGCGTCATAATCCGGTGCACGGCCAAAGACTTCAATGCCGATCAGTCGCTCTTTAAGTTGATCCGCATCTCCACGCAGAGTCTGCTCCACCACAAACCGGAGCAATCCTGGATAGCGTCTGCTCTGTGCAAAGAGCGAGTGCGCCAGAATTCGATCCAGTTGCTCGCGAACAAGCGCTCTCTCTCCCTCGGAGTCGGGCAAGAAGAGATTCACTTCGCTGCGTTTTGTGCTTTCGACGGATTCCTTGCCGCCGCTAACCGACTTCAGAACCGTGGGCAATGGCATTCTTTCCTTGCCACGTATGATACGTGCATCGCGACAATCTGTCTATACATTTTTAAGCAAGAATCAATATTGCCATAAGAGCAACGAAAAGTCTTTTGAATCGATAGGCTTGACTTGCTTACAGAAGGAATCTACCCTCGCTTGATTCAAAGTATGATACCCCCTGGCGCTACCCGATGGAACTTGTCTATCCGATTGGAAAATATAGGATTAACTTGCACTTCACTGAGACCTCCGCGGTGAAGGGAGCAGGATAGCCCATCCGGACCCAAGCAATTTCAGCTTCCGGAGGTATTCTGGCCAGAGCGGTCTCCGGCTGAATACTCCCCGTTGATTTTGTGCTTAGGCGCTGATGTTGAGGAGCATTAGCGTCTTAGCTCGGGTGGAACAAAACAAAATCCTGCCATAGGACGGCTTGCCGCTTGGGCCTGGAGGACTCAGTTCCAGTCTCAGGCGGTTTTGTTTTAGCTGCGCATGTCCATTTGCATGCATTTGAAGGTCCAGATTGCTTTTTTGTGCAATCATGCATCATACGGTTGAAACGAGAGCGCGCAAAGTACGCGGGTGCAGGACGGCCATTCCGTGCGATACACTCCCGTGTTATGAAACCTTTGCATCTTTTACCGTCCCTGGTGATCCCGATCGCGATGCTAGCGTCCACGAATCTCCTCCTCGCTCAAACACTTCCTGCGGCGCAGCCAGATGCGTCTGCAACCTTGGCGTATATTCATCACACCTGGGACACCCTCACTCGTTCCATGACCGATTGCCACTCTCTGGTGGACAGCAAGGTCACCACCCATCCAGTGCTGTATCTTCCAGCCGACTTCACGCCGCCGTCTGACGTACTGCAAACGGCGGAGCACTGTGGTGTCACCATTCATCATCTACCGCGGACTATCGAAAAACTGGGATCGAAGCCCGACTCAC
>JAJZDO010000196.1 GCA_021805955.1 Acidobacteriota bacterium | reverse complement strand
CCGCTGCTTTTGCGTCACATCCACCTCTATCACTCCGGGTATGTGAGCTGGAAATATGCCAAAGCGTGGGAAGCGAGCCGCGATCGACAACTGTGATGCCCTTTGCCACCCGTCCGGATGGGCCTGGAAGACATTCGCTTCGTCCACGCAGGATGCGTGACAAAAGATTCGGAAAGCGAATAAAGCCGCAATGAGCGGCGAAATTTGTATCGTGTTGATGGCGCAATCTGCTAAATAATTGGAATGCCAAGAATCCCGAGTGATCCAAAATCCGGGCATGTGAACCTGAAGACCCTGGCCGAGTATCTGGAACTGTCGCAAACGACGGTTTCACTTGTGCTCAATGATTCGCCGTCGGCGAAATCGATTCCGCAGGAAACACGCAGGCGCGTGCTGGAAGCAGCGCAGAAGCTGAACTACCGACCAAATTACTTCGCGCGCTCGCTGCGACAGAACAAAAGCATGAGCGTGGGCGTGCTGGCGCCGGACCTGAGCGAGGGCTACTTTACGCGCGTGATGAGCGGCGTGGTGGCGGAGTTGACAGCGGCGCAGTACTTTTACTTCACGGCCTGCCATGATTGGCGTCCAGAACTGATTGAGGAGTACCCGCGTCTGTTTCTGGAGCGCGCCGTGGATGGGATTCTTTTGCTAAATACGCCGGTGGAATTTGAGGTTTCCCTGCCGATCGTGGCAATCTCGGCACACGAGTCGAAGCCGAACGTGACAAACGTTCTGCTGGATCACGAACGCGCCGTGTTTCTTGCGCTGGAACATCTCTATTCGCTGGGCCATCGACGGATTGCGTTCATGCGCGGGCCAAAGGCGATTCCGGATTCGGAGTATCGCTGGGATGCGGTGCAAAAAGCGGCAAAGGCGCTCGGATTGAAGCTGCACCCAGCGCTGACGACGCGCATCGATGCCACGGGATGGAAGATGAAAGCGGGATTGCATCCGATGTCGCCGGAGATCGGCTACGAGCCGATGCATCAACTGCTGGAGAAGACACGGGACTTTACTGCTGTCTTCTGTTTCAACGACATCGCGGCGATCGGGGCATGCCGTGCCCTATCCGAGTCCGGCATGAAGGTGCCGACAGACGTTTCTGTCGTTGGGTTTGACGATATCCAGTCCGCGGCATTCTTCACCCCGAGCCTGACGACCGTTCGCCAGCCACTGCAGGAGATGGGGCGACGCGGAGCTCGGCTGCTGCTGGATCGAATCGCCAATCCCAGGGGTGACTACGCCGCTGCCGTGGTGATGCAGCCGGAACTGGTAGTGCGGGAGTCAACCGGCCCGGCGCAACAGGCGTAACCCGAGCATGCTCAGAACCGATCGGACCGTCTCCGGAGTTGGGCAAAGCTCTGGTATCCTCAAGTTGGCCCTGCCCCGCGCAGGCGTCAGGGGAAATCCGGGCATAAGCGACCTTAGCGGAGAACATAGAGATGCGGCAAGCGATGAGAACAGTGACCGGTTCGATGTCAATGGTGGACGAGCGCGTGCGCAAAGGCGCAGCCGTGGCGGCAGCCACACTGCTGATTGCAGCATGCGCCCACGTGGCGTTTCCGCTGTGGTTCACGCCTGTTCCCGTGACGCTGCAGCCGTTTGCCGTGCTGCTGCTGGGACTGCTGATGACACCTGGGCTGGCGGCAACCACGATGGTGTTGTACCTGGCAGAAGGCGCTCTTGGTTTGCCGGTCTTTACACCCCATGGATTGGGTGGCATAGCGCAGTTGCTAGGACCGACCGGCGGCTATCTGATGAGCTACCCGCTCGTCGCACCGCTGATTTCCTGGCTCTGGAGACAGGGATCGCGAGGATTTGCGCGCACACTTGCAATAGCGACAGCAGGCAGCCTGGTTACTTTGGCTCTGGGCGCGCTGTGGCTGGAAATGCTGACTCGCGGAAGCTTCAGCCTTCTGCTCAGCGATGCAGTTGTGCCGTTCCTTGCCGGCGACGCGGTGAAGGTGGTGGCGGCGGCCACGATGGCAACCTCGTGGACTCGCTTCCGGCTGAACCTGAAGTGATTCAATTCGCATCCAATCGAATGGATGAAATGGAACGCCCGGTTGTGTCCGGTCGTGGAGGATGGTTGTGACATTAAGCGAAGTGAGTGCAGAGGTGGATGTGACGCAAAAGCAGCGGACGATTACGATTGCTCACAGCCCGGATTCCGATGATGCCTTCATGTTTTATGGGCTGGCTACCAATAAGGTGCGCGTTCCGGGATACAGATTTGAACACACGCTATGCGACATTGAGACACTGAACCGACGCGCGATGGACGAGGTATTCTTCGACGTGACGGCGGTTTCGTTTCACGCCTATCCCTACATTCAGGAGAATTATGCGCTGATGGGCTGCGGCGGCAGCGTCGGGGAAGGCTACGGGCCAATGATCGTGGCTAACCGCAAGATCGCTCTTGAAGATTTGAAGCGGGTAAAAATCGCTGTGCCCGGAACGCTGACCACTGCCTATCTGACGCTGAAAATTTTTAACCCCCAGATCGAGACCGAGGTGGTACCGTTCGATCGAATTATCCCGGAGATCCAGGCGGGACGGTTCGACGCGGGATTGATTATTCACGAAGGACAACTGACCTACGCCAGCAGCGGACTGACAAAGATTGTCGATCTTGGCGTCTGGTGGCGGGAGTTGACCGGGATGGTGCTGCCTCTGGGCGGCAACGCCATCCGTCGCAGCCTCGGCGCAGACGTGATGCGTACAGTCACACAGGCTCTTCGGGAGAGCATCCAGCACGGTCTGGACAACCGCGAGCAGGGTCTGGAGTACGCGATGCAGTTTGCGCGTGATCTGGATACAAACCTGGCAAACCGGTTTGTCAGCATGTATGTGAACGAGCGGACACTGAGCTACGGCTAGGATGGTCTCT
>JAJZDO010000413.1 GCA_021805955.1 Acidobacteriota bacterium | reverse complement strand
GGATGGCATCGACATGAGGCAGTTGAAGCGCGTGCCGCGCTATAGAAGGCCGCAAGATATATCGATAAAAATCGAGCAGGACGCAGTCGCATAAGATGACTTTCCACAGGTGCAACTCGTCTCTGTAGATAGAAAATGACGATCTGCTCCACGCCGCGTGAACTGCCTGAAGACAGCGCATCATTGCGCGCACTGGTTGAGCAATTGCAGGTCCAGTTGCTGCGCACGCAGTTGGAACTGGAGCGCTATAAGAAGCTGTACTACGGCCCACGCGCCGATCGTCTGCAATCGGATCGGGACGTAGCGCAGATGCTGTTGTGTTTCGCCGAAGAGCAGGATCGAAAGCCCATCAACAAGGAAGACCTTCCTCCCGCAGCGGAGCCCGAGGAAGAGTTGCGTCGTGTGAAGCGACGCAAGGGACGCCGCAATCTGGCCAACTTCGAAAACCTTCCTGTGCGCACGCATGTTTACGAGTTGAGCGAGGCGGAGCGTGCCTGCCCCTGTTGTGGCGAGACGCGCAGGGAGATCGGCGCCGACGAGAGCTGGCAGGTGGAATATCTTCCCGGCCACTTCGAACGCCTCCATCATGTGCGCAAAAAGTATGCCTGCGCCGGTTGCGAGTCGAACGGCGAGAACCCCGCGATTCATGCAGTAAAGAAGCCTGAGGCTGTGATCGAAAAGGGCCTTGCCGGACCGGGCCTTCTGGCCTACATCGTAACCAGCAAATTTAGCGACTACCTCCCGCTCTATCGCCTGGAAGACATCTTCGCGCGGCAGGGCTTCGAGATCTCGCGTGCTACGCAATCGGTCTGGTGCGGCGACGTAGCGGATCTGGTTGAGCCGCTTTATCGATTGATGGCGGATCGAGTGCGGACGTCGCATGTGGTGGCCACCGATGACACGATCATGCCCATGCAGAGCACGGACAAGGTTGCCAACGCGCGCATGTGGGTTTACGTCGGAGATCAGGATCATCCCTACAACGTCTTCGACTTTACGATGGATCGCGGCCGCGCCGGGCCGAAGCTGTTTCTGAAGGATTACAACCAGGTGCTTCTTGCCGACGGCTATGCGGGCTACAACGGAGTTGTTGTCGGCAATGCGATCACGCGCGCCGGATGCTGGGCGCACATGAAGAGAAAGCTGGTCGAGGCGGAAAAGGCTGCGCCGGAGATCGCTCTGGAGGCGGTCGAACGGGTGCGTGCGTTGTATGCCGTGGAGCGGCTGGGCAAAGAGTTATCGGCTGAACAGCGTCTGCAGTTGCGCGGGGAGAAGTCCCGACCGCTACTGACAGAACTGCATGGCCGTCTTCTGGAGTGGAAACAGCAGTTGCTGCCTAAACATCCCATGGCGGAAGCCATCAACTATGCGCTGGGACAGTGGCAGGAGCTGAGCGTCTTCCTGACCGATGGCGCGGTGCCGATCGATAACAACGTGAGCGAGCGCGAGATGAAGCGCGTGGTTCTGAACCGCAAGAACAGCCTGTTCGTCGGGAATCCGCGCGGCGGCAGAACCGCGGCCATCCTCTCCAGCCTGACCAGCACCTGCCGCCGTCATGACATCGATCCGCAACTCTACTTCACGCAGTTACTGATCAACCTGCCCTCCCTGCCCATTAGCCGCCTCCCGGAATGGCTGCCTGATCAGTGGAAGATCCAACACAAGCACTGTTTGGGAAATCTGCAGACGCCGATCACCAAGTCCGCTTAGCAATGGGGTTCACGCACCGCTCACGCATCTTCGCATCCCATTGCCGCCCCATAGACATCCTATTGCGGCCCCATGCACGGCCGATTGACCCGCTTTGCCGACCCTTTAAGCAGAATCGGCCTGGCTTAAGTCGAGGCCCATCAGAGACTTGCTTCTTGACTATCCCCTTGTACATAGACCTTTAAGTGGTGGTCCTGTAAAGGTTAAGAGAAGCGTATGAGCGTGGTTGCTGGAGTTGGAAGAATGAACAGCATGAATCGAGAGGCCGGACATCTGGCATAAACCGAAAAGTCCGGGCCGATGAATGCATCGGCCTGGCAACGGCTAAGCAAACAACCCGAATCTTCAGCGTTCATCGAGAGGCTTTTTTCGTCCGCGCTCTTTTTCCAAACTCCTGCTGGAGCTGTTTGAATAACACTTCATGCCGGATTGAGGATTGCTCATAAAAGTGAGCCATCGACGCAATCCGTGCATTCCCTATCGTTGTCCCAAGGAGGTGATGCACTGCAAGGGCTCCAAGAAATGCCTCGCGAGTCAGATCATGCACGAGTCCTGTGTTGCTCAGGAGGTGGTCATCATTTTGGGAACGTGATCCATGCATAACGTCGGATCTCAGGTCGTACGCTTTTCGGGCATCTCGGTAAGCCTTTTCCACATTACCTGCGCCCAATCCGCTGGCGAGAAGGGCTACCCGCTTGCAGAACCGATGTGTTATACCGCCGTCCAGCCGCTCTGTTGCTGTGAGTCTCTCCAGCGCCGCAATCCATTTCACAATCTGCACTCCTCCTGATTCCTCAAACGATGCGTCACCAAACCATTTGAGAGCGTCGAGGAGCCTAATCGTCGACTCACTTCTGTGTCCGCTCAAGCCCTCAGTCAGTAAGTTGGAACCGAAGTTTCGGACACAAGGTGGGATTGCCGCGGTTGGGTCCCCAGCAACAAGCGCACCGTCTAGTGCGCGACCTTGCCATGTCCACTCAACGTTGTCGTCGACATCGGTAAGTACACAAGTCTCGCGGTTTCTCGCAGGAGCCGTGTGCGGCAGCCTCATGGACCTTCCGTATCGAAGGCCAATGAACACTTTCAGCAGGTTGATGGCCGCATCAATGATTTCCTCAGCCCGCAGTCGTGAAACATCGGGAGCGCAGCGAGGGATTTTAACGGATGCAACCCATCCAGTA
>JAJZDO010000305.1 GCA_021805955.1 Acidobacteriota bacterium | reverse complement strand
CCCGGAACGGCGCAGGGCAATTGGTCTGCGGCTTTCTGAATCTGCTCATCGATCCTACGGAACCGGAGTTGGCGCCGTCCGATATGCGGAGATTTACCTCCAGAGCCAAAGCCGTCGACGACCCGACAGTAAATTGCCGCCCGGCGCACCGTGGGGACAAGCCCAATGAATCCGATCGCGTTCATAATGGTAGCGGCCTCGGTCTCGATCTTGATTCTGGGGAGCATTGTCTTTCTCAGTTCCCCACGCCGCGCTGCCGTCATCGTTCTCATCATCTACGTGGCCGATACCATCTGGGTCGGCTTGCCTCCCGTACAAATCGGGCTGCACATCTACGCGCAAGATGTTTTGTTTGCGTTGCTGCTCTGCGCCGCAATGCTGCGGTACATGCTTGGAATGGCGCGAATCGAACGAAGCCGGCTTGCGGCCCTAACGCTGCTTGCACTGGTTCTGCTTTCGACGGTCAGAGGGATCGCCGCCTACGGCGCTGCACAGGCGGGAGTGGAGTGCCGGGGATTCTTTTGGCTGTTTGCCGGGATTGTGTACTTCAGCAGCTTTGGATACAGCAGGAAAAGAATTGCCGGGATGATAAGGCTGTGGCAAAAGGGTGCATACGCCCTCATCATGATCGCTGTGTTTCGCTGGATTGCCACCGGATTTCATTTGCCTATTGCTGCGACTTGGTCAGATCCGTATCAACCACCGATGCGCGTACTGGATGCTTCAGCGGCGATGTTTTTGTGCGTCGCTTTCTTCTTCTCCCTGGCAATGAAGGCGTCGCATACGGGCGACAGATGGCAGCAAAACCTCTATTACGTAATTGGGCCTGCGCTGATCCTGCTTCAGCATCGCACCATCTGGGTGGTCACCGCGCTTGGAATAATGTGGATGTTTCGCCGCAATGCGATGCTCCTGCGAAGGTCTCTTTTTGCGGCCGGTGCGGCGATTTGTGCGGCAGCGGTGTTTATTGCCTCAACCTTTGGCCTGCATTTCATGATCGAGTCGCTTCAGCAATCCGCCACGACGGACAATACATTGATCTGGAGGATTGCAGGTTGGTACCAGCTGGTCTTCCTGAGAACAGCTGACACGTCCCATCTGCTCTTTGGGGATGCATTCGGAACTGGATTTGCCCGTATGATAGGTAATTCAGACGTTGTGGTGGGTCCACACAATTTCTACGTGGAGACATATCTGCGGCTTGGAATTGTAGGTCTGTGCTTGCTAGTGTGGTTCTTCGTACAAGAGCTTCGGACCTGCAACAGATTGGCTGCCCTATCTATCCCGGCGAAAGCATGCTTAAATCCTCGCCTGTGGGGGCTTGTAATTGTATCCCAAATGGTTTATTCGATCACCTATAACCCGGGATACGAACAAAGCGTGATTATTGGAATGATCGTGGGTCTCAATGCGATTGGAGAAGTGGGCTACCTTTCCGCAAATTGGGATGTTGTTTATGATCCATTGATCGCGGAACCCTCCTGAGCGGCGATCGGCGAACCCTGGCAGGTACGAACGAAATGGGCGATTGTTGGCGGAGTCACCCGCAATCCAGATAGTCGGCGGAAGCTGCTCGAAAGAGGATAATGAGATCGTGCTAAGGGCTTAAGAGCAATCGGAATCCTGCATTTGGAGCGCGCCCTTCGGGCGCTAACTTATGCATAACATCAAAGGTGGCCGCACGGAAGTACTTATGGAATCTGCAACCTCATCTGATGGTGACCGAACCATTCGCATCGCAGCCTTATTGACTTGCCATAACAGGCGAGAAACTACCCTCCGTTCTCTTCACGCTCTTTTCGCGCAGGAAATTCCCCAGAACATGTATCTAAGCGTGGTGCTCGTTGATGATGGAAGCGGCGATGGAACTGCTACAGCCGTCAAGTCTACCTTTCCGCAGGTTCGGTTGCTTCACGGAGATGGCTCACTCTATTGGGATGGCGGAATGCGCATGGCTTTCGCTGAAGCAATGAAGGGAAGGTTTGACCACTATCTGTGGCTTAACGACGATACGCTGCTGGATGATGGTGCGATTGCAAAAGTGATGGCTACCTATCAGAAACTGACGACTAGTGGCGACAGCCGAGTGATCATTGTAGGATCCACACGCGACCCGGACACCGGTAGACTGACTTACGGCGGCCTCGTTCGCGCGAGCCATTTCCATCCGCTAAAATTTCGGATGCTCCACCCAGCCGGCCACGCCCAGCGGTGCGTGACAATGAACGGTAATGTTGTTTTGATTCCCAGAGTGGTCACAGAGCTGGCAGGAAACATCAGCGAAGACTTTACCCAGAGCATGGGGGATTTTGATTACGGATTGCGCGCAGGAAAGCTCGGTTGCGCCATCTGGGTGGCTCCCGGATTTGTTGGCGAGTGCCGAAAGAACAGCGTAATCAATACTTGGCTCGATAGCTCGCTTCCATTGCGAGTCCAAGTCGGTAAGACGCTCGGTGTGAAGGGCCTTCCGCCTGCGGAATACCGACGCTTTGCGTGCGCTCATGGAGGCCCTTTCTGGCCGTTATTTTGGCTCACGCCCTACGTTCGTGTTGCGCTTTCCAGGATGTTGCGATGATCGCAAAAGAGACCAATCCCGATGCCAGGCCGTCGGTTGCGTTGCTTGTGAACCAGGTTTCCCCCTATCGGGTGAGACTTTTCTCGAAACTTGCAGAGCGACTCGAACTCACGATTCTACATGGCGGGATGGAGAGCAATCGGCCCTGGAAGGAACCAGTTATTCCGGGTGCAACCAGTCGTAAGGTTTTCGGTTGGACGTTTACGCTCAAAATGCGAGCCGCAGGCAAGGTTATGGATCAGCGATTCCTCCACATCGAGCCCGGGTATGTCATCGAATTGTTGCGCCTTCGCCCAGCCGCAATCATCACATCGGGG
>JAJZDO010001022.1 GCA_021805955.1 Acidobacteriota bacterium | reverse complement strand
CTGGTAGGTGGTTGTGCCGGGTTGAAAAAAACAAATCGGGGAAAGTCAAACAAAAACCAAGGGTCCGGCTGCGAGCCGCCGCAGCGTACCCCCGGACTACTATAATTACGAGAAATGAAGGCTTATGTCTATGTCACGCTGAAAACGTCGGTGCTGGACCCTCAGGGCCAGACCATCCAGAACGCTCTGCGCAAGATGGGCACCAGCAGTGTTCAGGGTGTGCGCCAGGGCAAATTTTTTACACTTTCGCTGGCTCCGGGATTGTCCGAAGAAGCGGCCCGCGCCGAAGTGGAGCGCATCGCACGCGAGGTGCTGACGAACACCGTCATTGAAGAGTTCACCTATCGCATCGAAGCGTAGACCAGCGAACGAATCCTGCACTTGCTCGGACACTCCATCCCCACTGCCTGAGTCACGCCCATCTGGCGCGCCAGCTACAATCGCACTATGTGCGGAATTGTTGGATACGTGGGACCGAAAGCTGTCGTTCCCATCATTGTGGAAGGGCTGCGGCGTCTGGAGTATCGCGGCTATGACTCGGCGGGTATTGCCGTCGGCGCTGCCGGTGCAGAGAAACTGTCGATTCTGCGCGCGCCGGGCAAGCTGCGCAATATGGAAGAAGCGCTGCGCTCCCATCCGCTCGTGGGCAGCTACGGCATCGGACATACACGCTGGGCAACGCACGGACGACCGACGGAAGAAAACGCGCATCCTCATCGCGACTGCACTGGCCGCCTGGTCGTAGTCCACAACGGCATCGTCGAAAACTATCTGGAGCTGAAGCGCGAACTCACCGCACAAGGTCACATCTTTGTGACGGAAACCGACACCGAAATTATTGCTCACCTGATCGAAGAGGTTCAGAAATCCTCCGCTGAATCCGGCCATCCAATCCTGCTCGAAGAGGCAGTCCGCCGCGCCGTCAAGCGACTGAGCGGAGCTTTTGCTCTGGGCGTTCTCTCCAGCCAGGAGCCGGATAAGATCGTGGCAGCGCGTATGGGGCCGCCCGTCGTCATCGGCGTCGGCGCAGGCGAAGCCTTCATTGCCTCCGACGTGCCTGGAATCCTCCACCACACGCGCGAGATTTACTTCCTCAACGACGGCGACATGGCCGTGCTCACGCGCTCCGGCGTCACGCTCACTGACTTTGCCGGCCACCCGGTCCAGCGCAAGCTCCAGCACGTCACCTGGGATCCGATTCAGGCAGAAAAAGGCGGTTTCAAGCACTTCATGCTCAAGGAAATCTGGGAGCAGCCGCGCGCGATACGCGAGACGACGATGGCTCGGGTTTCGCTCCAGACAGGACAGATATTTCTCGACGAAGCCGGACTGGCGGACGACGATCTGCGGGCGATTTCCTCGATCCAGATGGCAGCGTGCGGAACGAGCTGGCACGCAGCCATCGCTGGCAAGTATATGATCGAACGGCTGGCGCGCGTGCCCGTGGATGTGGACTATGCCAGCGAGTATCGTTATCGCGCTCCGCTTGCCGACCAGGGCGCGCTCGGCGTAGTCATTACCCAGTCCGGCGAGACCGCCGACACCCTTGCCGCTCAACGCGAGATGATCGCTCTCGGGATGAAAACCGTGGCCATCTGCAATGTTGTGGGAGCGATGGTCACACGCGAGGCCACGGGGACGATCATCACGCATGCCGGTCCGGAGATCGGCGTCGCATCCACCAAAGCATTCACCTCCCAGATCACCGCGCTCCTGCTCTTTGCCCTGCGACTGGCGCAGGCGCGCGGCACCATCGGCACAGCGGAAAGCCTGCAACTCGTCGAGGAACTGGGACGGATTCCAGCTCGCATCGAAGAGATGCTTCCGCGAATCTCCGCCCAGTGCGAAGAACTCGCAAAAACCTATGGTCAGGCGCGCGATTTTCTCTACCTCGGTCGTGGAATTCACTACCCGATGGCGCTCGAAGGCGCGCTGAAGCTGAAAGAGATCAGTTACATTCACGCCGAGGGCTATCCGGCAGGCGAGATGAAGCACGGCCCGAATGCGCTGATCGATGAATCGCTGCCCGTCGTCGTGCTCGCAACCCAGGATGCCAACGATGACGGATCGCGGTTGCGCTACGAAAAGACGCTCTCCAATTTGCAGGAGGTAACAGCTCGCTCCGGTCGCGTGATCGCCATCGCCGTCGAAGGACAAAGTGAAATCACCGACCTGGTCGAAAGCGTCATCGAAATTCCTCGTGCACCGGAGATGTTGCTGCCGCTGCTGGAGATTGTTCCGCTGCAACTGCTCGCTTATCACATCGCCGTTCGACGCGGCTGCGACGTCGATCAGCCACGGAATCTGGCCAAGTCAGTAACTGTGGAATGACCCCTCCAAGGAAGCCGCAGTTGTACCAACGCAATAACGTTTGCTCATAGGCAATACAGTTTGCTTGAGTGATCTGTTCATAATCCTAGCGTTCGGTCACCGATTGACGTTTCCGACAAATATGAACTCAGCGATGCCTGATTGCGCGCATGTCTATCGCAACTGACAGCCATCAGAACAGCCACCAAATAATCTTAGCCTCTCAATTTTCGAGAGGCTAAATCGCATTCAATCTTTTATTATGTGGTGCCCGGAGGGGGACTTGAACCCCCACGACCGGCTAGGGTCTGCGGATTTTAAGTCCGCTGTGTCTGCCGATATAGTGCTGATAATAAACATGTTATGTCGAGCATTCCCAGTGATGTGAAACTTTATGTGTAAATCTCACATTTTTCTATAAGCCTAAGAGCGCCGGTTTGAGGAGACGCCCTCTCCTGCAATTCAATCGACAATCAGGTAAGCATCACGCCTTATGTCAGAAATAGTGATAAACTTCTGACAGGAGTTTGTAGATGCACCTGAACGAACAAATCATGGCTGAAGCTGCAAAGCTCCCAGAGGGAA
>JAJZDO010000001.1 GCA_021805955.1 Acidobacteriota bacterium | reverse complement strand
ACCTGCACACGGACCTTCCTACCGCACGCAACACCACCGACAATGCCAACTGAGTCCGGCCAATTTCGCGTGGCGGCGATCGGAGAGCTGCTTTGGGACTTGATGCCCGCAGGCCCTCGCCTGGGCGGCACCGCGGCCAATTTTATTGCCATGATCGCAGCGTTGGGCGATGACGGATTTCTAGTCAGCAGTATCGGCGACGATGAACGCGGTCAACAAGCTTTGGCGCAGATGGCGGCGCATGAGGTTGGCGTGGAGTACATCTCTCGCGACCGCACGCATCCGACGGGCCTGGTGACAGTTACGCTCGATTCGAAGACCGGTCCGGCGTATCGCATCCATGAAGACACGGCATGGGACTATGTGGCAGAAAGCCCTGCGCTGACGGACCTGGCACCCACGCTCGATGCCGTTTGTTTTGGAACGCTGGCGCAGCGTTCCAGTGTGACGCGCACAACGCTCCGGAAATTTGTGGAGGACACGCGCGCGGATTGTCTGCGGGTGTTCGACGTGAACCTACGCGCTCCTTTCTGGACGCCGGAAGCGATCGTCTGGGGCTGCTCCCGCGCCGGCATTGTGAAGATGAACCACGAAGAAGTCATCCCTGTAGCGGAGGCAACCGGCGCTCCGGAAGATTCTCGCGGGCCTTTGGAGGTGGCGCGGTTTCTGCTGGACAAATTTGCCGTGCGACAGGTTGCCATTACCCGGGGAGGCAACGGAAGCCTGTTGGTCACACGCGACGAAGTGCAGGATCATCCAGGTATTGCAACCAAAGTGGAGGACTCGGTTGGCGCTGGCGATGCATTTACCGCCGCACTCACCCATTCCGCATTGCGAGGCAGATCGCTGGCGGCGATGGCGGAAACGGCGAACCGGTGGGGAGCATGGGTCGCCTCGCAACCGGGAGGCATGCCGCGCGTGAGTGACGAGACGCGTCGAAAGATGGGCTTTGCGTCCGGCCCCGACCGATAGGCCATACGCGAAGCATCCGTAGCAAAGAATCGGTTCGCGGAGATGTCCTTACGGGGCATTCCCGCCGATAAACTTTTTGGATTCCGGTGCATATCGCGAGAGTCTCCCTATAGACTTGCTTTGTCGATGAACGTCGGAGCGACGAACTTATTTTTTTCAGGAGACCTGCAACGGATGTCAGCCAAGTTTCGAAATGTTCTTTTCGCCATGATGTTCAGCGCATTGGCGGCGGCCACTCCGCTACAAGCGCAGGCCAATAAACCGGACGAACCGAAGACAAAGCCTCCAGCAGCAGCGCAGGAAAAACCGGCTGCCGCGCCGGTAGAACAAAGTACCGTCACGCAGCACACACTGCCGCTCAACGGGCAGACCATCCACTACACAGCGACCGCCGGAAACCTGCTGATCCGCGACGACAAAAACGAGCCGAACGGCAGCATGTTTTACGTCGCCTACACCCAGGATGGGTCGGCGGCAAAGAACCGCCCTGTGACATTTCTATACAACGGCGGTCCGGGATCGTCGACGCTATGGCTGCATATGGGGTCTTTTGGCCCGATGCGGATTGAGACCGACAGCCCCAAGGCCACGCCGCCTGCGCCTTATCATCTGGTTCCGAATGCATACAGCCTGCTCGATACGACGGACCTCGTCTTTATCGATGCCATGGGCACGGGATTTTCCAAGCCTGTAGGTAAAGGCACGCTGAAGGACTTTCTCGGCGTGGACCAGGACGCGCGTGCCTTTACGGCCTTTATTGCGCGCTATCTCACTGTGAACCAGCGCTGGAATTCGGCGAAGTTTCTGATCGGCGAATCCTATGGGACCACGCGGTCCGCTGCGCTGTCGTACCGATTGCAGGAAGGCGGCATTTCGCTGAATGGCGTAGTGCTGGTTTCATCCATTTTGAACTTCAACGATATCGCAGCGGGAATGGACAATCCTTACATCGACGATCTGCCTTCCTATGCGGCCATCGCGTGGTACCACGACAAGGTGGCGAACAAGCCGGCGGACTTGAAGAACTTCCTCGACGATGTCCGCGCCTACGCTCGCGGCCCATACGCCGAAGCGCTCTTTCAGGGGCAAAACCTGAGCGCTGCTGAAGAAGACCAGGTGGCGCAAAAGTTGAGCGGAATGACAGGTCTGAGTGTGAAGTATTGGAAGCAGGCAAACCTTCGCGTCTCCGCGGCGCAGTTTCGCAAGGAACTGCTGCGCGACGACCATCGGACTTTGGGCCGCTACGATGCGCGCTTTGAAGGAATCGACATGAACGGTATCGGCGCCACGCCGAGTTACGATCCGTCCGACACTGGAATCACCGGAGCGTTTGTGGCTGCATTCCACGAATATCTGGCAAGCGACTTAAAGTTCAGTTCCGACGATGTATATAAGGCGACGGCCTATGGCCCGAACTTCAAATGGGACTGGAAACACGTTCCTCCGGAGGGGCGTCGCCAGAATGAGCCCGATGTCGCGGTCGATCTTGGCGCGGCCATGCGGCAAAACCCGCACATGAAGCTGTTTTCCGCCAATGGCTACTTCGACCTTGCGACGCCATTTTTCGGCACGGAATATGACATCTCGCACATGCAACTGGACCCATCCATCCGGCAGAACATACGCTTCGGCTATTATCCTTCCGGCCATATGATCTATCTGAATGTGGACGCGCTGAAGCAGTTGAAAGGGGATTTAGTACAGTTCTATTCGAGCGCGCAAACCCAGTAAAGACCCAGTCGAAAATTGTAAGTTGCGGGAAGGACGAAAAAAATCGTCCTTCCCGTTTTGTTTTATACACCGAAGACATTGCTGGCGGTCTTTTTGAAAAATTAACCAGCAACTTTCCTCCATGCCTTGTGTTTTGCGATGTGAATGGCAGCCGGCTTCTCGCTCGATCAGGGGCGGCCCATTACTCCATAAGA
>JAJZDO010000820.1 GCA_021805955.1 Acidobacteriota bacterium | reverse complement strand
AGACCGATTTCCACATTCCCTCCGCCCCGACGACTGCCAGTAAGTTCGATTAATCTTTAAAGCCAGAAAGGACAACCCAGCCTACCCTTCTCTATCCTTCAGGCTCATCCTTCGATTGGAAAAGACTACTGGACTCCCTTCGCGATCTTGATCGTCCCAAAAAACAATGTGCAGTACCGAACCTCGATTCATCGACGCGTATGGCCTGCCCGATGTTCTGTTCCAGCAAGAGGACTGGGACGGTCGTGTCCATCTCGCTCCTCGTCCTTGCAAATCCTTTCGGCAGGCAAACGATGCTGGCCAAATCGCAATGTCACGTTCTCACCGGGTCAACCGGAGCGCCGAAATCGCCAGTCCCGATCGCCAGACAATTGAAGCACCGCACTGGCTCGTCAGCGTCCCTTTGCGAAGCAACGCCAAAGAGTCCCATATCATATAAAGATGGCGCGTTGCGATCCATCCTGCGGGTCACCGGATTGGTTGGCCCCTAACTGCTGCAAGCATTGTGTTTGCTGGCTTGCCCGATGTGGGGATTGCAAGCTGTGATTCCGCATGCGAAAGAATGTGGAACCTTTCCCGGCTGGCCCTTGTCTAACCTAGCAAGCGGCAAGGTATGGATTCGTTGTTTTAGGCTGGCGCTGGGGCGCTTGAGAACAATCCGCTTGCCTGATAAGGTTGAGGTGACCGCATGTCCGCGGCTTCTGCGTTGGGAGATCTGGCTGCTGGAATCGCAATACGGGCGGAGGATTCCGTCCTCACCGCTGAGCTGCAAGCCGGCTCGGAAGAGGCATTTGCGCTTCTCATCTCTCAGTATCAGGCTCCCATCTATAGTTTAATTTCGCGCGTGCTCACCGATCCTTCCGACGCGGCCGACATTACCCAGGATGTTTTTGTCAAAGTTTTTCGTAGTATTGGCAGTTTCCATGGAGACTCCAGCCTGCGTACTTGGATTTATCGCATCGCGCTGCGCGAGGCATCGAATCAGCGCCGCTGGTGGTCGCGGCATCGCGGTCGGGAAATCACGATCGAGACCGAGACAAATGCATCCGGCGAAGGCAAATCGACCTATCTGAAAGATATGCTGGTCGACGAACACGCCTCTCCCTACGAACTCACAGAGCACGAGGAAATTCGGGCCAAAGTGGAAGTCGAGTTGCGTCGACTGCCCGAGCCTTTTCGGACCGTTGTTATCTTGCGCGACCTGGAAGGCTTGCCGTATGAGGAAATTGCAGAGATTCTTGGTGCACATTTAGGGACAGTTAAATCCCGCCTGGTTCGCGGACGCGCCATGTTGCGGGTGCGATTGCAGCCGCTGATTGCCCAAGTCAAAAAAAACAAAGGAATCATGCCCGGCCGCGCCGCTACGAATGGCGTATCGGCCAGCGGCGCTTCTGGATCGACCCGCCCAGCCGAGGGTCGTCTGTTTGGGGAGGCAGTATGAGTGATTGTCTGTCGATACGATCACAGTTTTCGGAATACCTGGACGGAGCCGTGTCAGGGGCCGCGATGCACGCGATCGCCAGCCATCTTGAAGACTGCCAGGAATGCACCACTGAATTTGCCGAGTGGCGGACCTTGCAGCGAGTACTGACCGGCATTGGACCGACGAAACCCCCGGCCGATCTTGGATTGCGGCTCCGTGTAGCCATTTCGCAAGAGAAAGCGCGTACGACACGCAGGCGTCTCGATGCGTGGCAGCTCTATTGGGAAAATACTTTGTCGCCGGTATTGGTGCGCGGCGCGGCCGGTCTTGCCACCGCGATGGTTTTGCTGGGCGCGATGGCATTGATGATCGGCACGCTCGGGGCTCCGATTCCGGTTTCAGCCACTGAGACCACGGCAGATGCCACCACCAGTCCGCAATTTCTGTATACGGTGGGTGGAACGGATTCTCGTGGTTCGTTTGCGCACCCAGTACTGGTAGAAGTCGCAATCAGCAAGACGGGTCGCGTGTACGACTACCGCATCGTATCGGGACCGACCACCAAGGAAGTTCGCGAAGCGTTGGATAACATGCTGCTGATGAGCCACTTTACCCCGGCTCAGTTTTACGGCATCCCGGTACCCGGCCATGCGATTCTTTCCTTCTCCGGCGCTTCCGTCCGCGGATAAGGTGTATTTCTGCTATTGATAAATTCTCTGACGCGAACTCAACTGATGTAGCGTTAGGCCGTAGGAGCGAAATAGTCAGACCAGCAAAGCTATAACTCGAGAGCCCAGCACCTGAGCAGGCAAGCAAGTTTGTTCAAGCGCAATGGGCGAGAGTCAGAAGTTGAAGGAAAATAGAATCTGGAGACCGGGGTGAGATTCGAACTCATGGCTCAGCAACAGGCGCAGCATCATGCCCGTCTCGATTGCCAGCTCAGAGTGGATGGACTGCCCGCCAGGGTCGTCCGCCTGCCCGCCTGCCAACCATCCAGTACTTCTGGAACGAGCCAGCCTCAAAATAAGAATACTGCCTCGGAATCTTCACCGTAGCTGGTCGGCCGACGATCCAGTGCATAACTTGACAAATGGGCTCGACCCTCCGGCTCAGTCGTTTTCTTTTACGATCCACGTGGCGCCATTCAGTCGATCTTTCCAGATTTCCAGCAGCGATTCGGCTGCGGAAAAGATGACCGGGCCAAGAACCAGTCCGGAGATTCCAAATAACCAGATACCTCCGAGCAGCGACAGGAAGATGGAGACAGTATGCTGTCGCAATTGTGCTCCGACCAGCATCGGGTACAGAAAGTTATCCAGCGTGCTGATCACCAGCGATCCGACAGCGACCAGGATTGCCATCCTGATCCAGTGGCCGCTCATGGCAAAGTAAATGGCAACCGGAGCCCAGACCACGTATGCACCGAAATAAGGAACAATCGCGACGATCGCTGTAATCACCCCTAGAATCGCGGCGTCGCAAAT
>JAJZDO010000258.1 GCA_021805955.1 Acidobacteriota bacterium | reverse complement strand
GAATTTGAATTTGTTTTCAACGACCTTGATGTGGGCGACGAAATGGAGACGGTTCAGATTCAAACGGCGCTGTTGAAGGCCGGGGTTCTGACCGTCGATGAAGTGCGCGCGCAGCGCGGACTTCGTCCACTCGAGCCGACGATGCAGATGGAAAAAGCTGCATCGGAATCAAACAGCAGCGAAAGCTCGCAATAATCGCGGGTGCCGGGATTCGAAACTGCGGACGTGCAACCACACTTCGCACGATAACAACATCTACAACAAGAATTACGGGAGAGCACATGAAACTGGACGCAATGGCGGTCGAGTTCCCGACCATCCAAGGGCACCCGAACCGGATGCCGTTTGAAGGAGTGCTGACGCTGGTCGATGTGCCCAGCGATCGTGCACCTAGCGGATCACGCGGCCACCGCGTGACACTGAGCCGCACCGCAGCGGAGGCAGCGTTGCCATCTCTGCTAGGAATGGCGGTAGATTTCCGTCCTGACTGGGACGGTCACGATGCGCGCAGCAAATGCGGGATTCTTACTTCAGCCGATATCGTGGGTCAACGGCTGATGGTGGGCGGATATCTGTATGCACGCGACTTTCCTGAGGTCGAAGCAAAACTGCACGATCTCGCAGCCGGCAGCATGGGAATGTCCTACGAACTGGCCGATGCGCATGTAGAAGATATGCGTGCATCGATATGGAAACTGAATCGCGTGACCTTTACCGGGGCCGCGATTCTGCTGCGGGATAAAGCGGCCTATCGGCAGACCTCTTTTCGATTGAAGCCTCACGCAATGCGACGTCACGGAGTTTCCCTGGCAGCGTATTGCGGGGCGGTGTGACACGGTACCGATGAACACTCAAGAACAGAAAATAATCCAGTGCCGGCTGTCATTCTAAGGCGATAGTCCGGCACTCATAGAAAAAGGAGCAATCAATATGGAACAGGGAGCAGAGCGTTCTCTTGAAACATTGGCATTGACGCTGGATCGGCTGGCGGGCGCCGCGAGTTTACTGGAACAGACAGTGAGCCGTCTGGAAGAGCAGCATTTGACCATGTCGGGCCAGGTGCAGAAAATTGTCGCGACTGTGGAGCAAGGCCCGAATGGCTCGCAGGGAGCAGGCAATGAGCGCATCTATGAGCTGGAACGTAAGCTGCATGCAGCAGTGATGCAGATTGCGGAGTTGCGGGCGCAAAGTGCATCTTCCGTCTCGAGCGGACGCAAGACCGTGACTGCGGCGACTGTGTCTTTGCTGGCAAAGCAGGGGATTTCCTCGCTTGAATCCATCGAGGCCGGCTCGCTGGATGTTGCCCTGACAGGGCTAAGCATTGAGCAACGGATTGCGGTGAAGTCACAATTACTGCGGGCCGGACTACTCAGCTAAGCCGGTCGCTACACACTGGGTGCAGGATGATAACCATCGTCCGGCCTGCTGTTCTCACCTTAATACGGGCAGGGGAACGAAGGCCATGCTTTTTCCAGGCTTACGAGATCTAGCCAATGCCAACAAAGGCCGAAGGGCCAGTGAAAGGACAGAATGAACGCCAATTTTCATGATATTCACGCCGCCGCAGATTACATCGGGCCAGGCGCAATTGAAGTTCCCATTTATCAGACAGAGATCACTGATATCGTTCGTCGCCGGGGGCTTTTCGGACAGCGGATCAAACAGGTGCCGGCAACCGGACACCCGTCGCGTTACTTTGAGGAGACTGCAATTCCAGAGCCGACAGCTGCGACCGGATTTGTGGATCCCCGAAGTATTTCTGCGCCGGTTGTGAGTCCAACACGCGTGGAACGCGCTGTTCCTCTGAAGGCGCTGGTCGCGCAGATCAACTACAACCTGTTCGACATCGAACTTGGCAATCAGCAGAGCCAGTTCGCTTACTTGCAGGCGAAAGACCTTGCAGACACGATCGAAGGCGTGATGCATATTCACGATCTGGCGTTGTGGAACGGGACGGATACCTCGCTGAGTACGCCTACTACGGCCCAGTATTTTGGGGCTGCGGCACAGATTGCAGCAAGCGGCAATACAACGACGATTACCACGACCGAACCTATCGTGGACAGTCTGAAGGCCACTATTGCACTGATGGTTGCCAACAGCAACTATGCTGTGCGGCCAACTGCTATCTATGCCAACCCGGTGCTGCTTGACTTGATTGACCGCGAAATGAAGACAGAATTCAACGTGGTGTTGCATACGAAGGAGATCAACGGCGGGTTTACCGTAAAAACACTTGTGACACAAGCTGGTGAGCTTCCGCTCATTCCCGACTGGACACTTGGTTACACGGGCGTACCGGGATCGGGCACGGCACAATTGCCAGCGTACATTGTGACGGAAGACCTGATTGAGTATCACTGGCTGAGCGATCCGAATCCTCGTGTGTTTCAACTTGGCGTTCCAGGATCGCTAGCTTCACAGTATGTGGTTGTAAAGTTTGGCGCGCCCGTGGTGAAGATGGCTGCTGCTGGCGCTCACTATCAGGTGATTGTCGACCGGTAATCCGCCGCTATAAGTGCAATTTGGACTATTTGTTGCAGCAAGGAGGGCTGGCTCCGCAATTGAGGCTAGCCTTTCTTTCCTTTTACCTTTTCATTGCTCGGCTTCCGCGCGCCGCTGCGCTGGAACTTACTATCGGAGGACCTTTATGGGATATCTGCTGCCGACCGACTACGTGACTTATGGTCTTCCGGCGGATACAACGGACGACTGGATCACGATGGCGTCTGCTTTGATCGATTCTTATTGCCATCGGGCAAGCTTGAATCCGACGCAATACGAAGAACGAATGCGCATTACGGCACATGCACAGACTGTCCGGCTGAGTTATCTTCCTTTAGTGCCTGTAGCTCCCAATGCATCACCTTTGCTCTCTGTGCAAGCTCGGTATATTCGTCCACGGCGAC
>JAJZDO010000284.1 GCA_021805955.1 Acidobacteriota bacterium | reverse complement strand
AACCCCAATTGACAAGTTTGGGAGTACGATACAGGCGAAAGCGGTGTCGGCGTGGACGGGATTGGATTCGCGCTGACGCCGGAAGCTACAACCGATCGCGAGGTCATTTTATGAGCTACGTATTGGTTATCTGGACTGTTTGGGGAGCATTGGGGCTTGTTCTTCTGGGCCTCATCTTGTATCGCGCCACCATTACGCGCGCGGAAGAGGATCAGCTCTTCCTCGAAGAGACGTCTACCATGCAACAGCAGGAACAGGAACTCATTATGAAGAAGGTGAGGCCTGTTGAGAACATGATTCGAATTTTCGGTGGCGCGGAAGGCTTGGTGACACTGGGAATCCTGGCCTTCTATCTAATGGATGCTCTGCGGCAGTTTTGACGCGGACGTCGAAGAGCGAAAGATCCTGGAGTCTAGCCGCTCGAAGCCTGCATGAGGCGCGGACGGATCGTTCTTTTTTGCGCGCGATTTGGAATTAGACATCAAAAAATTGGCGCATTCCGGTCTCCGGCGAGTAAGCGAAAGATTCTCATCGAGGATGTAATTCGCGCATTTTTCAGTCAGGATGACACAACACTCGATGGCTTGGATTGAACGTTTCACTTGTGACGTCTGCGGCAAACAGCAGACAGGCGTGGAAGAGGACTGGTGGATCGCCCTGAACGAATGCGCGCCTTCCGTCGACGCGAAGAGCGGTCAGCCCACCTTGAAACTGATGCCGTGGGACAACGCCCGGGCCCATAGCGCGGAGAGCAAGCACCTGTGCGGTGCCGGGTGCGCTCACACCTTCCTGGATCGATGGATGGCTGACTTTCGCGCCGGCGAAGAAACCTGTGTCGACGGCTCTGCTATCTAGTAAGTTCGCATCGCAGCCGCAGTATTTCACTCACAGGTACACTACGATACAGACAGTGGCAGGTCCGTGAGCGCATTGATTGCGAGCACGTGAGAGGACGATTAGCTTGGCATACGACGATCTACGGGACTGGATAAAAACTCTAGACAAAGCAAGAGAAATCAAATATATCAAGCAGGAAGTTGATCCTATACTTGAGATGGCGGAGATTGCCGATCGCGTCTCGAAACTCGGCCCTCCCGTCCACGCTGCCGGCGGTCCCGCGCTGCTGTTTGAAAATATCAAGGGCCATCCCGGCGCAAAAGTTTTCATGAACCAGTTTGGCAGCGAGCGCCGCATGCGCCTTGCCCTCGGCGTCGACTCTTTAAATGATGTTGCGGATCGCATTCGCGAGCTGATGAACCTTCGCTCGCCGGAAGGCTTCCTCGACAAGGTTCGCATGCTGCCCATGCTGGCCGAGATGGGCAAATTCTTCCCTAAAATCGTCTCCGCCAAAGACGCGCCCTGCAAAGAAGTCATCCTGCGCGAAAACTTCAGCATTCTCGATTTTCCCATTCTGCAGTGCTGGCCGCAGGATGGTGGCCGATTCATCACGCTGCCCTGTGTCATCACCCGTGATCCGCGCAAAGTGGATGCCGCCGGTAATCCAGCAGGGAAGCGCAATGTCGGCATGTACCGGATGCAGGTCTACGACGGCCAGACCACAGGCATGCACTGGCAGCGGCAGAAGGTCGCAGCGGAGCATTATCGCGAGCGCCAGCGCCAGTTTGCTGCGTCGAATTCTGAAGACCCAGCTTCCGCTCGCGTCGCGCGCATGGCCGAAACCGGCGGCGGCGCAATGCTTCCCGTCACATCGGCGGGTGCGGGTGCCCCATTCAAGCCGACCCTGAGCGAGCCAGCGGCGAGTCGAACGGGTGGCTTGAGTGGGATAGAAGGATTGCCAGCCGCCGGAAACGTCACTGTGCACACAAAATCTTCAGCGGAAATCCTGCAAGTAGCCGTCGCCATCGGCACCGATCCCGCGACTACCTTTTCCGCCATCGTCCCCGCGCCGCCAGAGGTAGAAGAGTTCATCATCGCCGGCTTCCTCCGCCAAAAGCCCGTCGAGCTGGTCCAGTGCGAGACCGTCGATCTGCAGGTGCCCGCCTCCTCTGAAATTGTCCTCGAAGGTTACGTCCGCATCGACGAGCTGCGCTCCGAGGGTCCCTTCGGCGACCACACCGGTTTCTACACCCTGCCCGACGACTATCCGGTCTTCCACATCACCTGCATCACCCATCGCCGCGATCCCATCTACGCCACCACCATCGTCGGCAAGCCGCCCATGGAAGATGCCTGGATGGGCAAGGCCGTCGAGCGTATTTTTCTGCCGCTCATGCAGCTCACCATCCCGGAAATTGTCGACATCAATCTGCCCGTCGAGGCCGTCTTTCACAACCTGATGATTGTCTCCATCCGCAAAAGCTATCCCGGCCAGGCGCGCAAAGTCATGAACGCCATCTGGTCGCTCGGCCAGGCCATGTTCACCAAGTGCGTCCTTGTTGTCGATGAGGATTGCGATGTGCAGGACATGCGTGAAGTCGTCCTGCGCGTCACCAACAACATCGATCCGGAGCGGGACATTCAATTCACCCTTGGCCCGATCGACTCGCTCGATCACGCCTCGCGCCTGCCGAACTACGGCAGCAAGATGGGCATCGACGCCACGCGCAAATGGGCCGCCGAAGGCTTCACCCGCCCGTGGCCGGAGATGCTGCGCATGGACCCCACCACCAAATCCCGCATCGACGCCCTCTGGTCCAAGCTAGGGCTGTAAAATGTGCCTTACGTTAAAGGAAAAAGACGATGAATAGCGCGACTATTATGCAGATTAGGAGATATGCTGATCTGGCTTTCCGATCTTGCCGTCAGAGAATTGACGATGACTATGAGCAGGAGCTTAAGGACGCGCTATCTAAGCTTGGCTCTCGTGGTATAAGCAACAACTCCAGCGCTCGACAATTAGAGGAGCTTCGCCTTAAGGCTGAAAAGATTGTAAAGTTGATCCAAGCCAAGAC
>JAJZDO010000202.1 GCA_021805955.1 Acidobacteriota bacterium | reverse complement strand
CCATTGTGGAGGTGGATACGCGCCAATGGCGCAGAGATGGAATCAGTCTGGCGGCTGCGCGTGCCGTGGCAAAGGTGCGCGCGGACCTGCGAGCAGTGGAATATGAAGCCGTGCTGGACTTACAGGGAGCGATTCGCTCGGCGGTCATCGCTCGCTTCGCCGGTTGCCGACGCACGATAGGCGACAGGAATCCGCGTGAGCGAGAGGCGCGATGGCTTTATACCGAGCCTGTCGCAATCCATGCCGAGCATGTGATTGATCGCGCCTGTGAACTGGCATCTGTGATAGCGGCGGATCCACTGGAAATTTGCGCCCCGCAGCTACCCGTGGATTCCGTCGCTGAGGCGTGGTGTGATGCGCTTTTGAAGGAAAAATCAGCCTTCGTTTTAATTCATCCGGGTGCTGGGTGGGGCGCGAAACGATGGCCGCCAGAGCGCTATCGCGCAGTCGCCGATTGGCTGGCACAAAAGGGATTGCGCGTCCTTGTAAATGTTGGCCCGGGTGAAAAGCCACTGGCTAGCGCTGTGATGACGGGCAGCCCTCTGGTACAGGCAGTGCAATCCAGCCTCGCGGAGTTAGTCGCGCTCACCCGCCGCGCGGCTCTTGTGATCGGTGGTGACACCGGGCCTTTGCATCTTGCCTCTGCCGTGGGCCGTCCGGTTGTCGGAATCTACGGCCCGACTGATCCTGCACGGAATGGTCCGTATCGGTTTCCAGGCGGCGCGGAGTGTTCTGTTCTGCGCACTCCGGAGAGCAGGCGCGATCATCGTCGGCTTTCCGATCCTGAGGCTGGCCTGCTGCGAATCGACGTGGCGACGGTCTGCGCGGAGGCGGAGCGGATGCTCGCACAGCGATACAATCAGCAAGGGTAGAGTCTTTTAGAATGCGATTGCTTGTCCGTGAGTGAGATGCAGAACAAGTTCGTCGATGCGCCAGCAGCGGTTGACTGGATGGCGCGATGGCGCAAGGTTGCGCGCCGCATCCGCGTCCCTCTTGGCTTTGCGGCGGCGGCAGTGTATCTCTGGCGCTTGATCGCATCGGAACCTCATCCGTTGGCGATTGTCGGGAGCCTTGCGCTGGTGGTTCCAGGGCTTTGGTTGCGCGGATACGCCGCCGGCTACGTGAAAAAAAATCAGGAACTGACGCAGACCGGCCCATACGCCTACACGCGCAACCCGCTCTATCTCGGTTCGATGCTGATTGCGGCGGGATTTGCCGTTGCTCTCGCGGATGTATGGTTCGCCATTCTCCTGCTCGTTGGATTCTTCGTGATCTATGTTCCAGTGATCGTCGGGGAAGAGGCATATCTGCGCAGCATGTTTGCGGATTATGACGCCTACTGCCGCAGAGTTCCCCGACTGCGGCCCCGACTCCGCACCGCTCAACCTGCGCCGACTGCATCCGCGCAGAGCGCCGGGCGATTCTCGCTGGAGCTTTATCGAAAACATCGGGAGTATCGCTCCCTGCTTGGCGTGGGATTCCTTTATGCCGGGCTGGTGGCGGCATATTTTGCGCACCTGCGCTGGCTTCATTGACGCGCGTTCCCCATAGTCTAAAATCAGTGGAGTAGTTCAGGCCCGCCACCCAGTACCTGCCTGATACAGTACGACTCCATTGCATTTCCGTTGCCTTCCCCCGCATTGTTCTGAGGAGCATATTCTGAAGGTCTGCTTGAGACATTTGATTCCGCTTCTGGCTGTGTTCTTTGTCTGCCCCGCATTTTCCCAGACAAACGCTAGTCAGCCGATGCCGCCGTTGCCTGCGCCGCGAGCGGGATTCGAGTTTCCTCAACATCAGACACTGACCTATGCCGTTGACTGGCGCGTCTTTCCCGCCGGAGTTGCCGTGTTGCGTTTTGATGCCGATGGTGTGCGGGAACGCTTGACGGCTACAGCGGATACGACAGGCGCAATCAATCTGCTCTTTCATGTCGCGGATCGCTTCCAATCCAGCTTTGATCGTGAGCAGGGCTGCACCGCTGAGTTTGACAAGCAGACAGTGGAAGGACGCAGGAAGATTAGTTCTTCCCTGCGACTCGATTACAAACAAGGCAAATCCATTCTCGACGAGCGCAATCTGGTCACGGGACAGAAGAAGCGGCTGGTGTCCAACATCCCCAGTTGCCTCACGGATCTTCTGACTGGCGTTTTCTACGCGGCTTCACAGCCGATGGATATCGGCAAGGATTTTTATCTTCCGGTCGCCGACCCGCTGCGCACCGTCCTGGTTACGATGAAAGTCGAGAGCCGGGAAGAGGTGAAGACACAGGCCGGCAGCTTCAACACGATTCGCGTGCAGCCGACGGCTGACGCTGGAGTGGTGAAAAATCGCGGAGACATCTGGATATGGTACACGGACGATGCGCGTCATCTTCCCGTGCAGATGCGTGCGCGCCTCTTCTGGGGAACGATCACGTTCCGGCTGGTTTCCGTGGTGGGTAAATAGAGGGTCCCAAGCGCGAGCCTTCCGAGCGGGACTGGAGGACAGACTTATTGCGCGGGGCTCAATTGAGCGGAGCATATTTCGCAGAGCCGAATTGATACTTCGGATTGCACATCGGCATTGCCGTCACTTGAGTTCCGTCCAGCGTGAAGCATGTGGTGCCGTCAATATCTGTGCGAAATGTGGTGACATGAGCCTGCTGTAGCTCGGCAAGCACCTCAGGCCGTGGATGACCAAAATGATTCCGCAGGCCACAGGAGATGACTGCCCAGCGCGGAGAGACCGCTGCCAGAAAGGATGGCTGCGTGCTCGTGCGACTGCCATGATGACCAACCTTCAAAATATCGCTCAGCAAGCCTCTGGCTTTCAGCATGTCGTTTTCTTCTGGCGCTTCCGCATCCCCGGCAAGCAGAATCGAATTTGCTCCATACCGTGCGCGCATCACAAGCGAATCGTCATTGCTCGGCGACGCGCCTGGTGTATACGTCGCGGCTGGAGCAAGAACGTGAAAGTCTGCGTGATCCAGATCGCGGGTCTCGCCAGCGTGCAGTTGTTCGATGGAAACTCCATCACCCGTCGCCTCAGCCAGCAGCGCCCGATATTCACCAGTCATAGGATTCTTTCCGATCCACAATTCACGAGGGCGAAAATTGCGGACAACTGCGCTGAGTCCTCCCAGATGATCGGCATGCGCATGCGTGAGCACCACCACATCCAGCCTGCGAATTCCATGGGACCAAAGAACAGGCGAAACGACATTTTCACCGATTTCAAAATCAGACTGCGTCGCCTGTGTACCGGAATGCATCCGACCGAACTGAAGCAGTCCCCCTCCGTCGATCAGCATGCTGTGGCCGCCGGGCGTGAGGATCAGCAACGAATCTCCCTGACCCACATCAATCGCCTGAAAGAGGAGCTGATCGGTCTGCGACTGAACACTCCGAGGCCACAAAAGAATAGGCAGAATCAGCAGCAGAATCGGAAGCGTCCATTGTCGCCAGTGCGCAGACTCATGCACGGCGATGTAGCAGGCAGCCAGCACAATCGCAGCGACCAGGAGGCACTGCCAGAAAGCAGGCGCAGGCAGGCGAATGTCTGCCCAGCGCTGCTGTTCAAAAAAAGCCACGGCACCCTGTGCTGTGTGAAGCAGAAACGCACTGGCCACAGCGGGAACTATCGCCAGCGGCTGCCATAGGAGAAGCGCAAAGAGCATCACCATGGCAAGCGGAAGCAAAACAGACAGCAGCGGCAGAACGATCAGATTGACCGGCAGCGCATAGAGCGTGAAGCGGTGAAAGTAGATTGCCATCGGAAGCGCCAGCGCAAGCTCCACCACGAGGCTCATCCAGATGATTTCGATTGTACGCAGCCCGAACCACGCACTCCACCCGATCAGGCGTTCTGCATTCTTTCGCGAAAGCAACGGAACTATGCGACTCGCAAGCCACCGCAACTGGACGCGAAAGTTAATCGCGCTCGGAGACTGATAATAATCTGCGTCCGAATCAGATAATTTCCGCGTTGCCGTCAAGAATGGTTGCAAACCAATCTCGAATAGCGCCGCTGCGATCCCGCCGATTGCAATCACTGCAAGCAGCGTCATCTGAAGGCTGGCATCCAGAATCGCAGTCGGCTGTTCCGCCAGAATGCAGATTGCCGCAAATCCAATCATGTTCAACGGCAGGCGCTCGCGATAAAAAATTCGCACGATCATGTAGAGCGCAACGATCCAGAAGGAACGCTGCACGGGGATTGCAAATCCAGTGAAAAGAGCGAAGAAAAGCGTGCCAGCAATGACTACGACCGAAGAAACAGCGCGGTATACGCAGATTCGATCCAGGAGCAGGAGAAGAATCGCCGCAAGAATTCCGATGTGCAATCCGGAGACGACGACCAGATGAAAGGTTCCAGTTCGTTCAAAACTATTTCGCAACGGACTGCTTAACAGGCGACGATCACCCGTCAACATCGCCGTCAGCATGGCTGCATCTTCGGCATGAATGCGGAAGATGGCGGGTAGAAAATGGGTGACCGCAGGAAGTCGCTGAATCCGTGTCGCCGTCTGCTGACGCCACCTGTTCAACAGGCATACCGCGCTCTGTTCGCCTTTCTGATTTGTCACGAGAAGCCGGTCTGTTTGATCGGCGGGAACGCTTCCGGATGCTGAAATATTCTGTGACACCAGATATTGCTCGCGGCTCCAGACATCCGGGTCGTGATAGACAGTGATCGGATGGAGTTGCAGAATCACTCGCACAGCATCGCCGCAGTAAATCTGTCGCGCTGCGCTACCGCGCCAGAGGGCGGTAATGCGTATCTGGGCAGTACTGGATTCCGCCACCGGCACCATTGCATCAGTTGCATCCGTAATCTGCTCTGCGCTTGCAACCCGCAGATCAAAACTTTGTGACTTTTCCGCTGATTCCTTGATTGATTCCGCGTCGACGGCCTTTGAGTCCGCAGTCACACTCTCGTTGACGACAGGTTCCGCCGAGACGACAGTCCCGTCGACAGCGCGCAACAGGCCGTCATTCAGCGCTCGAATCGGCTGTGACGGCGTGGGCTGCGGAGATGTCTCAGCCGACCAGACCCCCAAAAACACCCACAAAAGGAACAGCGGCATCCACGCGATGCGTCGCGCGAAGCATGCGCTCAAGAAGGTGACAAGCGCCAGTGCGCAAACCCCGGCGAGCACCGGCCCTGGGTGCAGATACAACTTTTGAGCCACAAAAATTCCCGCCACGAAGAACAATGCTGCGAAAAACAGAGGCGCGTGGAGGCGAAACGAATCTGGTTCTTCGACGTTCTCGTCCTGCTCGGTGTCTTCGTCGGGTTCGATCTCTTCTTCGTCGAGCACGGCACCATCCCTTTCTCAGAGCAGAGCAAATCAGATCAGGGAATACGAACAAGGGAACTTAGCAACAGGAAGAAGAGTCGCTCCAAACCAGTGCCTTCCGATCAGCGGCGTCTGGAAAGCAGCACGACACTCTCGAAGTGGAATGTCTGTGGAAACAAATCTACCAGATGAATGGATTCAATTTGGAATCGCTCTTCCGTCAGTAATTTCAAATCCCTTGCCATAGTCACTGGATCACAGGAAATATAGGTCATGCGTGGCGCGTGAATTGCATTCAGAAGCGAACAGCATTTTGCTCCCAGTCCGGCTCTGGGCGGATCGAAAATGATCCAATCCGGTGCCGGTTCCCGGCGCAATCGATTCTCCTCGAGAAAATGTTGCGTCGTTGTCCGAATGGCCCTGCAGTGTGGCTTGCTTAGCGCAGCCTGGAGTGACGGAAACGATGCCTGGGATGCCTCCACGGCAATCACGCCGGAAAAGTTCCGCTCAAGCGCGCGAGCAAAGAACCCTACTCCTGCATAGAGATCCCAGGCCATTTCTCCGCGAGCCTCCCGCGTCACCAGATCGCGAAATGCCTCCAGTAAGAAGTGATTGATTTGAAAAAATGCGCCTGCTGGAACGGAATAATCAATGCCTCCCACGGAATAGTCGAGAGCACGCTCTCCCGCATGCGCGAGCATGCGCGCATAGTCTTCGCCAGCCTTCACGGCAAGCGCAATGCCCCTGACGTCCGCGCTCTGCTCGCGGAAAACGGCTTCGAGATGAGAGCGAATTTCTGACCCCCGTTCCAGAGAAAGCGTCAGGAGCGTGACCATGACGGTGCCTTCCGTGGGTGCTGTCATCAACTCCATTTCCGCCACGCCATGCAGGCAACCGTGGCGCAGAAGTGATTCCGCAACACGCTGCGCGCAGGGAAACAGTGCGGGCGCAGAGATGGGACACTCCTTGACACCGATAATTTCGTGAGAAAAACGAGCGCGATACCCGAGCCGGAGGGATTCGCTTCCCGCGCCCGCGTCCACGGCAATTCGAATGCGATTACGATAGCCCCAGGCCGGTCCGCTCAGCGTTTCGATCGGCGCGCTTGCGACAACTCCTGACCGGCGCAGAGCTTCCTCCAGGATGATTTTTTTAAATTCAGTCTGCCGCTCCGCTGTCGCGTGTTGATAATGACAGCCTCCGCATCGCCCGAAGTGCGCGCAGCCTGGATCCACGCGATGGGTCGATGCGTTGCTGACAGTTTCCATCCTGCCACGCGCGAAATTGCGCTTCACATCCACAATCTCAACGAGCGTACGTTCCTCAGGAAGCACAAACGGCACAAAAAGGGCCTGTCCATCATATCGCGCTAGGAAGTCTCCGCCGTAGAGCGGCTTCTCAAATCGGAGTTCGAGTCGATCTCCGGCTTTCATCCGAGCCTCATATAAAACAAGCTGAGTCGCTGCAACCCGTACTCTTCGATCAAGCGCTTCTGTGTGTATTGCCGTTGAATCATCTGCAACTGCGCCGCCGACATGCGTGAGCGATGCGCGGAGAGTTCATGCGCGGCCTGCTGCTTCCAAGCAATCAGCAGTGATGCATCTGTTTCGGCAAGTAGTGAGGAAAACAGTTTTTCTTCCAGCGCAGTCAACACAACTTCAAGGTCTTCCGGGTTAGCCTCCCCGCGTTCGGCTGCTGCCGCACTCTCCTCAAGCTGCTGCGCAATCGACACACAAACGCGCTGCGCAATCGGCGAACGAAGCAGGCGATCTGCTGCTCCGCGCAGGTGTTGGGCAATGCGCGACGCGGTGAATCCTGAGTCCCCCTGTTGCGACTCGCGACCCGCACCCGTCGCAGCCTCCATCATTTCCTCTGTCATCGCCATCACAGCCTGCGCACACCACGCCAGGCTGTTAATCCGCCTCGAAGCGCGGTTCTGTCTGCGCGCCTCATGTTTGTCAAACGCATCATCAATGCCGCGCAGTACCACCGCAAGCGGAATACCCGCCTCGCGCCAGCTTTCAATCAGCGCCCAGTCCAGTGTCGAGAGAAGCAGGATCGATCCGCGCCGCCGCTGGTAATGTTCCTCGATTTCAGTGAAGTAATTGAAATAATTCCGCACGGCAGATCAACGAATACGCCGGGGCATGCGCGTCGCGCCACGCTCCGGATGATTTTTTTCAAAGAGCAGGCGCAGCCCTTCCAACGTGAGCATCTCATCGTGATGCTGAAGAAACTCCGAATCCTCGAGGATCAACCCCGCCAGGCCGCCGGTTGCGATAATGCGCAGCGAGGCAGTATCTGCAAGCTGCATCTCGGCAATCATGCGACGCAGGATTCCATCCACCAGCCCAATATAGCCGTAATAGAGGCCGCTTTGCAGGTGAGCGACCGTATTCGTCCCGATCACGCGCTCCGGACGGCGCACGTCGACGCGCCCCAGCCGAGCCGCGCGCGCAAAGAGCGCATCCGCGCTGATACTCAGTCCTGGTGTAATGACTCCGCCAAGATATTCTCCGCGTGCAGAGATCACATCAAACGTCGTCGCTGTTCCGAAGTCCACCACTATCGCTGGACCGCCATATTTCGCATACGCGGCAACGGCATTTGCCAGCCGGTCCGCGCCCAGTTCGGAGGGATTATCCACCAGCACCGGCATGCCTGTTTTGATGCCCGGCTCGACAAAGATCGGTCGTATGCCGAAGTACTGCTCGCAGACGCGCTCCAGCGTGCTGTCCACGGGCGGAACAACAGAAGAAATGATGATGTGCTGCACCTGGCTGGTGGACAGTCCGTGAAGATTGAAGAGATTCACAAACAGAACACCGTACTCATCCGCGGTCTGGGTTCGATGCGTCGTGACTCTCCAGTGCGCCACGAGCGGCGCGCCATCGCGTTTCGCCGACTCGCTCGCAGCAGAGTCGATGCGAAACAGTCCGAGAACGGTATTCGTATTTCCAACATCCAGAGCAAGCAACATATTCGAACTCCAGGCGGATGTCATTTACGCCAACGGCTACAGAACGGTCTCGCGCAAGCCACCCGTCAGAACTGTACGCATTCCCTCCGCTGTCTGCACCTGAAGAAATCCAGTCGCGCTCAGTCCAGCCGTCACGCCGGAGAACTCCTGCGGGCCATGCACCTGAACATTCCTGCCGCGCACCCATGTGGAAATACTCTCTACGCGATCGGGAATTCCAGCAAAGTAATGAGCGCGCGATTTCTGCGAATTCATCTTCCGCAACTCGGCATGAAGCGATTGTAGCAGCGCAATAAACAGCGCCTCCGAGGAGACTTCGCGCCCGGTTTCCAGCTCCAGCGATGTGGCCGGCGTCGCCACATCCGCGGGAAAACTCCGCTGCCGCAGATTCACTCCGATTCCGATCACCGCAAAAGCGGCCTGGCCCGCATCCGTCTGCGCCTCCACCAGGATTCCGGCGCACTTTCGCCCATGAATCAGAATGTCATTGGGCCAGCGCAGGTCCGCATGCAGGCCTGTCGCATCCCCTATCGCTCGATGGAGCGCAAGCCCAGCCATCAGCGGCAACCACACCAGCTCCTGCGGCTGCAACTGTGGGCGCAGCAAAACGCTGACATACAGCCCTTGCCCGGCAGCCGAGTGCCAGCGATGGTCGCCACGCCCTCGCCCGCCAAGCTGCTCATCGGCCAGATACACCGAACCATGCCGTGCCCCGTCGCGCCCTTGCTGCATGGCGTAAAGATTGGTCGAGTCAATCTGCGCGAACCAATGCACCTGATTGGCAAAAATTGTATCTTGAATCGATCTCTCGACCAGCGTCAAGTCTATCATTTTCCGTCTGTCCGTCCACGCGCTCAGAAACTCAGTTCGCGACCGTGATGCGCATGGAAATATCCGCTGATGGTGCCGAATGTGTCAGTGCGCCAACGGAGATGAAATCCACACCCGTCTCGGCGTACGCACGAATATTTTTGAGAACGATTCCACCAGAGGCTTCAATCGGAATCCATCGCTCTTCGGCGCGAATCCGCTTGACGCATCCGCTGATCTGTTTCGGTTCCATGTTGTCCAGCAGAATCGCTTCCGCCCCGGCTTCCAGCGCCTCGTCAAGTTCTTCCATCGAGCGCACTTCAATCTGCACACGCTTGCCCGCAGGTCGCGCCGCCAGGGAGCGCGCCAGAACATTGCGAGCGCCGCCACCCAGCGCAATGTGGTTGTTCTTGATCAGAATTCCATCCGACAGATCCAGTCGATGATTCGTTCCGCCGCCACAGACCACAGCATATTTCTCCAGCACACGAAGCCCTGGAATCGTCTTTCGCGTATCCAGAACTCGCGCAGATGTTCCCGTGATCGCATCCGCATACTGGCGCGTCAGCGTGGCAATCCCGCTTAGATGTTGCAGCAGGTTCAGGATCACGCGCTCGCAACTCAACAAAGCCTGAGCGCGATGGCGAACGACCGCCAGAGGCTGGCCGGAGCGCACCGCGACGCCGTCAAAAATCTCCGGATGGTGAATGACCTCGTAGCGCGCGGACTGCGCAGGATGCAGAGCGGCAAACCGATCCAGAAATGCGGGAATGCAGCCAAGTCCGGCAACCGTCATATCCTGACGCGCAAGAATGGTTGCAGTGGCCCTGAGCGCCGGATCAATGGTCAACAGTGTCGTCGTGTCGCCCGCTGCAATATCTTCCTGCAGCGCGCGATCCAGAAGCGACTCTATCGGATGATTTTTCCACTCCATACGTCAGCCCACCTGAATTTGAATTCGCTTTTCAATACACTCCCGGCTTCACAGAGCCGCAAGCGCCAGCCGAGCCTTGGCCAGCAGAAGCTCGGAATCCGCCTTCTGTGATCTCAGCCCTTCCACCACATGCTGCGGTGCCTTCGAGAGGAACCCCGCATTGCCAAGTTGCGCATTTGCGCTGGCCAATCCTTTTTCCAGTCGCGCCAT
>JAJZDO010000755.1 GCA_021805955.1 Acidobacteriota bacterium | reverse complement strand
GTGGACGAATGCGGAGTGCTGCGTGGCTTATAACCTGATGAAGCTGGAGCGCCACATCTTTCGCTGGACTGCGGATACGCGATGGATGGATGCTTATGAGCGCACGCTCTTCAATTGTAGGCTGGGAACTCAGAATGATCAGGGTCTGAAGCAGTATTTCTTCCCGCTTGCGGCTGGCTATTGGCGCTCCTACGGTTCGCCGGAGGAGTCGTTCTGGTGCTGCACCGGCACAGGTGCGGAAGAGTTTGCCAAGTTTGCAGACACGATCTACTTCCGCCGAAACCAGGATGTTTTTGTGAATCAGTTCCTTGCTTCCACACTGGATTGGAAAGACGAAGGCTTCGTTTTGCAGCAGAGCACGGCGTTCCCGGAGGAACAGGGTACGACGCTTCGAATCAAGACAACTCGGCCTGTTTTGCGTGCCATTCATCTGCGTATTCCGAGCTGGACGACCGAGGAGGCACAGCTAACGATCAACGGGGCACGTATAGAAGCGATGGCCGATCCAGGATCGTATCTCTCGATTCGGCGAGTGTGGCAAGATGGCGATACCCTCAGGCTGACCTTGCCGATGAAGCTGCGTCAGGAGCCACTGCCTGGGGATGACTCCATTGTCGCAGCCGTGTATGGACCAATGGTGCTGGCCGGCGATCTTGGAGCAGCGCCGATCGATGGTCCGATGCGCGTGATCCACAGCGGAGACACTGTGCCAAAGAATCTGCCTCACGCGGACTCTTTGCCGAGCGTTGCAGCCGCGCAGGGCGGGGATGCAACGCAATGGGTCCAGATTGAATCTCCATCCGAGCTGCATTTCACTGCCTCAGGTGGAAGCGCGAGGTACAATCTGATTCCCATGTACAAGGTCAGGGATCAACGCTACAGCGTATATTGGCAAACGCAGCATTCGATGCAAAGGGAGTAGGCGGCAGTCGCCGGATCTCCACACAGTCGCGACAGACAATCCGTGACATCCAAGAGGAAGGCAACACAATGAACATCCGAATTCCTGCTTCCAAGTCGTCTGGGTCCATGCCGCTCCGTTTGCTTCACGTTCTTCCAGTCTGGATGATCCTGCTGGGCGCTGTGGAGGCGCTGGCGCAGATGCCGGGCCAGCAGGCTCTTGCGCCACCGCCGGAGCAGATTGTGCAGACGCGTTCCGGTCTACGTGCTACCGCGGGCAAGGAGACGATGACCGTAACGGTTTGCACGGCCTCGTTGATTCATGTGGTTGCAACACCGGAGCCGTCAGCGCCATCGTCCCCGCGGCCCTGGATGCTGGATGCCGGGCAATCCTGTCCAGGCGCGCCGTTTACTTTTTCGCTCGACGACAAAGCGGCAACATTGAAGACGGCTCAGCTTGAGGTAACACTCAATGTGGCGCGCGGCAATCTCTCATTTCGTACGGCTGCGGGCGATGCAATCCTCAACGAAGGCTACAGCGTGCCGCGCACCTATGAGCCGGTTGTGCGCAATGGCGAGGACACGTATCGCGTAACGGATCGTTTTTCACCAACGATGAACGAAGCGGTATACGGGTTGGGCCAGCACCAGAGCGGCATGTTCAACTATCGCGGAGCCACAGTCGAGCTGGGCCAGGACAATACGGACGTCGCGATTCCGCTGCTGATTTCGAGCAAGGGCTACGGCCTCATGTGGAACACCGCCGCGCTCTCGTACTTTGACAATCGCTTTCCACTGAATATGAAGCTGACTTCGATTGCCGGCAAGTCGGTGGATTACTACCTCATCTACGGTCCGGAGATCGACTCGATTCTGCACCAGTACCGCACCATGACCGGCCACACGCCCATGCTTCCCAAGTGGGCCTATGGCTTCTTTCAATCGAAGGATCGCTATGTTTCGCTGGACGAGATTCGTGACATCGCGCAACGCTATCGCGCGGAACACATCCCGCTCGACGCCATGGTTCAGGACTGGTTCTGGTGGAAGACCGAGGGCGATCCGATCTTCAATGCAAACTATCACGATGTCTCGCAGGATCTCGCAGCGCTGCACAAGGAGCATGTTCACGCGATGATCTCGGTCTGGGGGCTGCTTGATCCCAAGTCGGAAACCTATCATGTGCTCGATGCAAAACACGAGCTTGTCGCAAATGCGCATGTCTATGACGCCACCAGTCCTGAGGCACGCAATATCTACTGGCAACATCTTCCGGGCAAGCTGCTGGCGCAGGGTTGGGATGCGTTTTGGCTCGATAGCGCAGAGCCGGAAGAGTACTGGCCACACATGGGCGACGCGATCCTGAGCAGCCGCCAACTGGCCATCGGCAACGGCGCGGAATACACCAATGTCTTCCCGTTTGAACACACTCTGGGAGTGCAGGATCACTGGAAGGCGCAGAACCCCAACAAGCGAGTCTTTCTGCTCACTCGCTCAGCCTTTCTCGGCCAGCAGCGCGTCGGCGCAACCGTCTGGTCCGGCGATGTCTACGGCTCCTATTGGGGCCTCAGCCATCAGGTGCCTGCCGGCCTCAACTTTGCGCTTTCCGGATACCCCTACTGGACCACGGACATTGGTGGATACTGGCCTCCCCACAGCGATCCGCAGAACGATCCCGCGTATCAGGAGCTTTACACGCGCTGGTTTGAGTTTGGCGTCTTCTGTCCCATCTTTCGCACCCACGGACATCGACCGCACAACGAGATATGGAGCTACGACCACGTCGAGCCGATCCTGGTGAATTACGACAAACTTCGCTACCGGCTGATGCCCTACATCTATTCGCTGGCATGGAAAGTGACCCATGAGGATTACACCATGCAGCGACCCCTCGTGATGGATTGGCGCACCGATCCGAAGACCTGGAATCTCGGCGACCAGTTCATGTTTGGTCCGGCCTTGCTGGTGAACCCGGTGCTTCAGGCCGATGCGACTCAGCGTAGCGTTTATTTG
>JAJZDO010000689.1 GCA_021805955.1 Acidobacteriota bacterium | reverse complement strand
ATTTTGAGCAGGCGGCGAAGATTTCAGGCGCTTTTCTTTAGGTCATTCGCAGTGATTCTTGGCTTTGGCTGAGCGGGCAGTTCGAACTTCAGTCGTTGCAACAGAAGCCGATGGTCCTTCTCCGGTTCCGTGTAGCGCGACAAGATGACCTGGCGTCCGTCGGTGGTGGGCAAGTGAACGTCGATCATCTGGATCGAGGCCATTTTTTCGATCACTGCTCGCGGCGTCAAGCCTGGAGCCAACGCCTTTGTATACTGCTTCAACGTGACCTGCAGGCAGTAGGCCATGAAGGCGATAAAGATGTGCGCTTCGATGCGATGCTCAAGCTGGTGATAGATGGGTCGGACCGACAGGTCGTTCTTCAGTTCCTTGAAGGCCTGCTCCACTTCGACCAGCTGCAGATAGAACAGCCACAGTTTCTCCGGATCGTCGTGCGTCAAGTTGGAACGTAGCAGATAGCTTCCTTCTCGCCGTCTTGCTTCCCGCAGCTTCTGCCGGTTGATCGTGAAGGTGAATGTTTTTGCCGTGATCCGTTGGCCTGCTTTGGGCACATGGATGTCGAGAATGGAGTAGGCATTGCCGGCCGCGTGCTGGGCCGCGCCCAGCTTCATGAGAAGCTTGGTTCGGGTCAGCCGCTTTTGATTGCGGATATCCTTGAGACGCTTTATCAGATGTTTCAGGCGCCTGCGCCGCATCGCTCTTTCTTTATCCCGCCGGCTGTGGCTGCGGGCGAGCACGTAAACCTCGCCATCCCGCTCCACCAGTTTCACCTGAACCTGCTCGCGTGCCTGGCTCCAGGGCTTGGCCAGAAAAGACTGTTCCAGTTGTGTCAGCCGCCCGCGTGGGGCACCGGCCAGATAATGTACCGGCATCGCTGCAGCGCGCATTTCCGCCAGCACTGCTTCGGTCGGAACACCACGGTCCATCACCCAGGTACGCCGGGCCTTGCCGTACTGCTTTTCGATTTTGGCCAGAAAATCCTTTAAGGTCGTTCTATCCGATGTGTTGCCCGCCAACACCTCATACGCCAGCGGCAAACCATCCGGAGTCACAATCAAGGCAATCACGACCTGTACGCAATCCGAGCGCTTGTCCCGGCTGTAGCCGAACTTCCGCTTGCCTTCTGCCGGCGGATCAATCTCAAAATACGTGCTCGTCAGATCGTAAAGCAGTACATCGAACTCAGCGTGAAACAGGTCCCTCCAGCGCTGCTGCAAAAATCCGAACATCTCCTGCTTATAGGACAGAATCTTGTCCAGGCACCGATACAGGGTGTTGTCCTGAGCCAGCCGGGCATCGCATCCAAGAAGATCCCCCATCGCGCTGCGGTCATACCATTGCCGGTGCAGACGCCATTCACTGCCCGGATCAATCAACTGGTAGCTGACAAGGGTCTTCAGCACATGCAGCCAGCTCGTCCCCTTCCGCGATGGCTCCAGGCGGCTGTTCCAGAATTCATCCAAACGCAATCGATCCCACAAATAACAGGACAGCCAACAGGCGCCCCATTGCCGCGGATGGCAAAGACGCATTTCACTCATCCGGATGCTGATCGCATCGCAGTCAAGCTCCGGCGCATGGCGATGTTCCGGAAACAGCGCCACCTGCCTCGTTGTCCGATCGCCCTCATCGAAAACTTCAATCGCCTCGCTCCACGCTGCCTGCTGGCTATCGTTGATTTCACCCAGATACAGCACATGCCGCTGCACGGTTCGATTCCCTGACACGCGGCGATTTTCCACCACGCTCCAATAGCGGTGATCCTTGCCATCCTTCTTCCGCGTGGTCGATCGCAAGAACATGCCGCGATTGTCCACGCAACGGCTCAGACATTCAAGAGGGTAGGTCTTCACCGCAAGCAGTTTCCCGAAGTTTCAGCAATCCCATTGCAATAAAACCAATGAGTTGCCCTGCGAAAAATTCCGCCCTTTACTGAAAACCATCGCGAATGGGGGAAGTCGGGTTAGACTGGGACGAAGATATTGCCTCAACTCGAAAGCCCCAATTCCCGCTTCGCGTTTTCGTTATAGACCTTGCGCAAAATCGTATCCGGCAACTTCACCCCCGAAATCTCCCAGCGCCCTTGCGGCGGCTTCGGTGCCGGCGCGTAATTGAAATACTCATCGTCCGTTTCCAGAAACCGGTAATAGATTTCGTACAGCTTGTCCCCGAAGATCTGTTGCGGCACCTCCGGCGCATGAGGACTCGCGTCGGTCCCAAACAAAATTCTATCCTGGTATGTGTCGAAGAATTTTCGTGCAGCGCGCGGCTGCCGTCCCAGCTCGCCAATCCGCGCCGCCGTGTCGACCGTCATATTCGGGAACCGATCTAGGTTCTCGGAAACGTTCTGCAAATTCTCCGCGTAGTTCCCCACATGCAGCACAATAAAGTGCGTGTTGGGGTGACGCGCCATCATCCGGTTCCGAGCCGCAATTAGTGCATCGAACTGTGGAAAATCCCGCCCATAGAAAGACCAGTCTGGATGGTTGTGCAGCTCTTCATAGCGCTCGTTGAACCGATCCGTCGGCGTAAAAAAGGCCACCGGGTCCGCAATGTGGATCGCCACCGGCATCTTCAATTGCCCGCACGCGTCCCACATCGGATCAAAGCGCTTGTCGTCAATTGTCACCAACGTTCCGCTTGTGATGTTCGACCGCAGATACAACCCTAGCGTCTTCAAGATCTTCAATCCGCGAGCGCCGTCCTGATGCGCCTGCGCAATCGCCTGTGCCTGCAACTCCGGATAATTCGGCTCCAGAAATTTCTCGTATGTCGGCTCGGTGAATGTATAAAATCGGTTGGGAAACCCGCGGTCGTACCTCTCCACAGTTTCCATCAGCCCACCGCCGTACCCGCCCGTCAAATCCACCATCGACCGAATGTTCTTCCGATCCATCACCCGCACCTACGCCCAA
>JAJZDO010000508.1 GCA_021805955.1 Acidobacteriota bacterium | reverse complement strand
CACCGCTCGCGGGGGGGGGGGCGGCTTTTCACTTTCCCCCACCCGCCGGAAATGTGCGCATCGCACTCATGCGTCGCGACTGCTAACGAATTGCATTCTCGCATTCGATTTTTCTTTGAATTTCTCGCGGAAATTTGTACAGTACTCTCTAACTTGCTTGCATCAACATAGGAAAGGATCGGCTTCGCGCCAGCGCACGCCCGGCGCGCCACAACACGAACGACAACGCGAAGTCCAACGACTTGAACGGCCACGTCTGAGCTTCATGGATAGGAGCACGCCATGTCTACAAATGCGGTCCCGGCGGAAAATCCGCTGCGGAAATTGTTTGAGGAAATCGTGTACGGCTGCTACAGCCAGACCTCCGAATTGAACGATGCCGAAATTGCCAGCTACGTCGCCGGCATCCTCACCGACTTTGCAGAAACCGAGCAACTCTATCGCATCCGCGACCGGCGCGGCCGTCCCCTGCGCGAAGTCAGCGACATGCTTATCGCCTCCGATCCGGTGTACGGCGATGCCTATTCGTTTCCCCGCGAGCGCGAAGTCCGCAAGCACATTGGAGATTTCAGCCTCTTTTTCGCCGGTATGTTCCCGGAGTCGGCCCAGTGGCTGCGCCGCAGCCAACAGGAAAGTCTCCAGGCGCTCAAGCGTGCCGGCAAGGAAAGCTACTACATCGTCTCGCAGTTCAATTTGTTTGAGTTTGAGCAGGAAGCGCCCCTGTTCGCGCGCCTCGCCGATGCCTTCGATGCCTGCGCCGACGGTTTGACGCATGTGCGAAAGGAACTGGATCGTCGCCGCCTGCTGCCGCACAATGCGACCCCGCCGCCGAAGTTGCTGATGTAGCAAGCGGAGCAGAGAAGGACACCGGCGCATTTGAAACGGGCGGTACAATCTCAGCGACATAATTTTCATCCAACATTGTTTGCGCAACTGATACACATAGTCGTGTGGTTTCTCTCGCCGGCTTCGCGATGAAGTTGTCCGTCCGTCATCGAACATATGCGTTGCTACTGTAGCTTCTGCTGGCCAGCGCCAACCTGTGGGCGGGTCCGCCATTTCTAGCCGCCAGGAATCGTCGATCTGTCCCAGCCGCCTCTCCATCTGATACATCTATTCGTATGCCCATTCCAAGAGTTACCCGCAGGAATTTCCTGTCCACAGCCGCGTTCGGCTCCGCCGCGCTGGGCTTGTTGCCGCACAGCGCATCTGCGGAAGCGCCCAATAGTTCCAGGAGCGAAGCAGACTGGTTTCCCAGCCAGACCGAATGGGATTCGGCGTCCTTCAACAATCTGCTGCGTGCTCGCCGGACCGTCAAGCAGCTCTTTGACGTCACAGCGTCCGATGGAGACATGCTGACGGCCCATGTCCACAACGCTCTCACTGGACTGGAACGCGGTTTCGGCATTCCAAAGGAAAAGATTCTTGTGGTCGCCGCACTACGCTCGCACGCCACTCTTCTCAGTCTCGACGACTATGCCTGGAAGAAATATCAGCTCGGGGCCGGGTATAAGGTCAAAGATCCAGCCACAGGCAAACCGGCAGAACGCAACATCTATTTCGCCTCCACCCTGGCACCGGATGGCAAGTATGCGTCGGACAATCCCAACGATCCGCGCTCCATCGAATTGGACACATCGCTCCAGGCCATTCAACGCCGGGGAGTTCAACTGTTGTGCTGCCATGCGGCTGTCGAAGCTATAGCCGGCTATACGGTGGAGTGGCTCAAATTGCCGGTGAGCCAGGAAACCGTCGCGCGCGACTTGGTGGCCCATCGGCTGCCCGGAGTGCTTGTTGTTCCCAGCATGGTTTCCGCCATTCCGATGCTGGAGACGCATGGACGCTTTGCCTATCTGCGACTGTAAACCAAAACTACAGGATGTAGCGCGACAGGTCCTGGTCCTTCACGATGGAGGCCACCATGTGCTGCACATAGGCTGCGTCGATGGCAATGATTTTCTCCGTACCGTTGGCCCCTTCGCGCTCCACCATCGGAATGGTAGGTGAAGTCTTGTCTTCCGCAGCTTTGTCCGCGCCGGCGGCCAGGCTCAGTGTTCCATCGCTTCCGACCGCTTCGCCTTTTCCTTCCGCGGCCGCCCGGTTCTGCCGTGCCAGATCGGGCGCGTCGAAACTGATTTCATCCAGCACCCGCTCCATGATGGTGTGCAGACGGCGCGCGCCAATGTTTTCCGTCGCTTCATTTACGCGGAAAGCAAAATTGGCAATCTCCGCAAGCGACTCCGGCGAAAACTCCAGCTTCAATCCCTCGGTTTCCAGCAGCGCCGTCGATTGTTTCACCAGCGAGGACTTCGGCTCGGTCAGAATCTTGATGAAGTCTTCCACCGTCAACGATTGCAGTTCCACGCGGATTGGAAAACGTCCCTGCAGCTCCGGAATTAAGTCGCTCGGCTTCGATACGTGAAACGCACCCGCCGCAATAAACAAAATATGGTCGGTGCTCACCATTCCGTAGCGCGTGTTCACAGTCGTGCCTTCCACGATAGGCAGAATGTCGCGCTGCACGCCTTCGCGCGAAACATCCGGGCCATGCCCGCCCTCTCGCCCGGCAATCTTGTCGATCTCATCCAGAAAAACAATGCCGGAATTTTCCACCCGCTCCACCGCGACCCGCGTCACCTGGTCCATATCGATCAGCCGCTGCTCTTCTTCCTGCACCAGGTATTCAAACGCCTCGCCCACCTTCATTTTGCGCTTCTTGGTGCGCTGGCCAAAGATGTTCGGCAGAATGTCCTTCAGGTTGATGTCCATCTCTTCCATGCCCTGGTTGGAGATGATTTCCAGCGACGGTGTGTTGCGTTCGCGCACGTCGATTTCAACCATGCGTTCATCCAGTTTGCCTTCGCGAAATTGCGCTCGAAGTTTTTCTCGCGTGCGCTGGTAAGAGTCACTGGGGGC
>JAJZDO010000359.1 GCA_021805955.1 Acidobacteriota bacterium | reverse complement strand
CAAAATCGGATTGCCTTCCGCATTGACTCCGATGGAACGGATTACCACGGTCCCCTGCTCGATATGATTTTGCGCCGTGAGTTCGCCGGAATGGAATACCATCTGCCCCGCCGGGTCGCGCACCTCGATCTCCACCCAGGCGCGAATCAGGTCCGCCGGTCCGGTGGCGAAATCGTGTCCGGCCTTATTGTTGGTGACGACGGCGCGAAGCTGGATTTTCTGGCCAGGCTCGGCTGAGGCCGGACCGAGAATCTTAATCGGGATCACCGGACCCTTGGGCCATATCTTCGCAATTTCCGGAATCACCACCTGGCCCTTCAGCCAGGCATTCACACGCTGCACCTGTCCTGCGGCGTCGTAAGAGTGGACCATGGTGGGCATGGCCTGGTTGGCGGCGGCGAACCAGTGGTTGCGATGCTTGCCGCCAAGACCCACTGCATGGTCGTAAGGGTCCGCCATGCCTGGATCAGAGGAGGTTGTGTAATACATGTGGCAATCCTGGCAGCGCAGTCGGTCCGCGGGATTTGGACTGCTGTTCCACTTGCCCGTCCGCCATTCGTCATATTGGTTTTGAAGCTGCACCCATCCCACATGATTGATTTGCTTGTTGATGAACTGCTTGTGGCATGAGGCGCAGGAGACGGGATTTTTCGCAAGAGTAAGGTTGTAATCGCTGTCGTGATGCCAGGGATACGCCCTGATAAGGAAATGGGTCAGCGCCGTGCTATACCGCCCGCTGCGATATTCAAACAGGTAGGGAGTGGGAGGCGCAAAAACATAATTGCCGTTGCCCTGTACATCGACGCGGACCATGGAGTGGCAGGCGACACAGGAGTCGCCCTCTTTATAACCGGGCGCTTCCACCCCTGTGCTGGCATCCTTGTAAGCCGAAAGCAGCGACACAGGATCATGGCAACCCGCGCAATAGCGGGCCGCCGGTATTCCTTCCTCTTTAATCATTGCCCCCTGCACGCCCTGGAAAAATTTGTCCTCGGAGGCCCAGGTGTGCGCGCTGGCCAGCGATTCTTTATAGATCGCGCTATGGCAGCCCGAGGCCCCGCAGGACTTCGACTGAGCGAGGATTTGCGGTGCCACAGGCTGCCCGCTTTCCGTCGTCGCCAGACTAGGCGCAAATGGGTTCTTGCCGTAAGGCAATTGGTAGCCGGTCGGCAGCTTGGAGTGGCTGAAGTCGGGAGCGCGGTAAACGGCGGACGCCACCGCCACCAGAAGTACAAGCGTTACAGCCGTCGCCGCCGCCACTCCCCACATTCTGTGGCGCCCAGCCGACAGATCGACTGTCAGCCCCTCGGGAGGTTGGCCGATTCCGCGAATCACGATACTCTTTGCGCCGGGCCAGACGTGGACCAGGATGAATGGGACCGCCGCAAGTCCGCTCCAAAGATGGACGCGGTCCCACAGGTGGCTGATGTTCAGTGAGAAGAACGCCTGCCAACTCAGCAGCACGCCGCTAAGCGCGTTGACAGCAAGCGCCCAGAAACCCGCATACGCGCAAAACTTCCGCAGACGCCAACGCGTGTTCCGCGTCGCCCACCAGTGGCTGGCTTGCCAGATCGCCAGAGGGACCACCAGCAACAGACCAAGCGCGGTGTGCAGCAGCACGGACACTTGCGCTGCCGTGCCAAAGGGCAGCAGCCAAATCCCCAGACCCGTAAGGAGCAGGAAAATCAGAGCTCCGCCCAGAATTCCAAAACTGAAAACACCCTTTCCTTCGAGGAATGCGTGGCGTACTGGCGAGGTCGAACCATTCGCGTAACTCATTCTGATCTCCTTCGGAAACCCTCAAGCTTGCGAAAAGACACATCTCCGCCGCAACTTCACCGGCGTCTTTCAGATAGAGACCGCGCGTTTCGTGATTGAATCGTCAATTGAAGCTCAAATAAAAAAATGCCAAACCAGACCGTCGCCGGTCCGATGGCTGTCATGACACAAGTCGACTCGACGCAGCAGCTTACTATTCGGTTGACAGCAACGTCCAATGCTCCGCCTCAGACGACATGGATTGCAGTGATGATCGTCACGGATGTGTGGTGAGAGGTGTGATAATTTACGTTCGAGCCCGGAACATGAAGCTCGGCCCACGATGATTTCTCACTCGAATGTGCGATGCAGGTTCTCCGGAACCATTCGGACGCTCGTATTGTGTTCCTGCTTTGCAGTGGCGGCGATAAGCGCGGCACAGGCAACATCTAGCCAGCATGGCGAAGCTATAGAGATAAATAATCTCGGCACGGCCCTGGCCAACCAGCAAATGCTGAAACGCGCTGCGGAGAAATTTGCAGAAGCCTATCACCTCGATCCCAGCCTTGCGATAGCGGAGACCAACCAGGGCATCGCACTCTTCTATCTTGGGGAGAGTTCCGAAGCGCGGCAAATCCTGATGCGCGCCACAACGCAAGACCCCGGTGACGCGCATTCGTGGTATGTACTGGGGCTGCTCTATCGCAGCACGGGAAACAACCAGGCGGCGGCTGCATCCTTCCAACGGGTCCTCGCCATCGATCCCACCGATGCGGATGCGCATTATTTTCTTGCTTCGTCCCAAGTCGATTTGCATGAACTCAACCAGGCGATTGCAGAATATAGGTCGGCCCTGCAACTGAATCCCCTCGAAGCATCGGCGGAGTTTGGGTTGGCCCGTGCCTTGCAGCACTCAGGAAACACCGCCGAGGGCCGCATACACTTCGCACGCTTCGAGCACCTGATGAACGACAAGATCGCCACCCCACTGGCGCATACCTACGGCGAAGAGGGAAAGTACTCCAAAGCGCAGGGCATCCTGCCCCAGGGTCTCGAAGTCGGAGCCATGATACCTATTAACTTCATCAAGGAACCTGTGGGCAGCACCGGAATTCAGTCCACGGATCCCGGGAACAAGCCCCCAGGAGCCGGTCACGACC
>JAJZDO010000636.1 GCA_021805955.1 Acidobacteriota bacterium | reverse complement strand
CTGGCGCGGCGGTGCCCAGGTTGTGGTCGCAGTCAGAAGGACCCGTCAGGAGCGCCGCAAGGTCTTAGCCAAGCTTTTCCCTCTTTTCTATCGCGTTCTGTCCGCGCTTTCGGACTACCCCATCCCGTTGGATGCAGGCATCTTCAGCTTGATGGACCGTCAGGCGCTCGACTCCATCAATGGCTTGCGGGAAGGCAACCGCTACTTGCCTGGTCTACGCGCCTGGGTCGGTTACAAGAATGCCGTCGTTTTCTACGATCGTCAAGACCGTCCCGCCGGGGAAGGCAAACTCTCCTTCGTCAGCCGGATCAAGTATGCAATGGATGCCATCGCCAGCTTCAGCTATAAGCCGCTGCGCCTGTGCTTTGCACTGTTCTGCCTGTCCGAATGTATTGTTGCCATCCTCGGGCTGTCCTCTATCCTCGCCAAAAACCCAATCCACGCCATAGGACTCGGTGTAGGCGCCGCGATCTTCCTGGTCGGAGGCATGTTGCTTCTCTGTCTAGGGGTATTGGGCGAATATCTTGGCCGCGTCTACGACGAAGTGCGGAACCGGCCCATGTCCATCATCAATGAAGTCCACTATGCTCCAGAGGCGATTCGCGCGCGGAGCGCGGGTGAGTACGCCGAAGGCGACTCCACTATGAATGAAGAGCCGGTGATCGCTTTCAAGATGCGGGCATAAACTGGCGGGAACGATGGCAGCCCGGCCCATGCAGGGAAAGGCTGCCTCCAGCTTGGCTGTCGAAGGTTCCGGCGGCCCGCTCGATTCTCTATGCGATTGGGTTTTCAGGAGTGACATACTGGGCTGCGATGCTGCAGTAGCGTCTTGCCGTGCGCAAGGAACATTTGACCTTTGGCGACAGACGGTAGTCGAAGACGGCCCTTTTCACCCTTCGATGCTCGGAAGGAAGAAGTCAATCACGTCGCCGACCCTATGAATCTATGAATGAAAGTTGCTACAGTGCGCCCGTCCTGCTCCCCAGGATATTTCGCAAGTCGTGCTGTATTGGGCCCGTCGGCGCGATAACTTCCGCTGCAAATTCAACCACTGCCGGCAGAAACTGGCGATCGCTATCGCTTTCCCGGTGCAGCCTGCAGACTGGAATACGTGCCTGCCGGGGGCTGAGGTTGCGCTCCAGCCCCGCACGTCGGGATACCGTCTTCAATCGCTGTACCCTCCTCATGATCGTTCCAGGTCGCAATCAATACAAAGGGAATCGGCTGATCGGCTGGAACGTACTTCCGCCAAAAGTTCATTGTGTCCTGGAACGTCTGACCGCAGCGGGCGGAGATGTGCCGATTGAGGCCCCAGGACGCCTTGGCGTCGTCGAACTGCGACCACGCGCCGCCCACGATAATTTTATTGGAGTATTTGGATACCATAGCTTGGTAGAAATCGGCCAGATATTGTTCACCCCAATTGCTGCCATCGGCCGCCCAGCCCTTCGGCCCGGGGTTGACCCATGCATAGAAGCCGTCGAATGCATCCGGATCTTGATTGGGCAGGTTTTCCTGGATCAGCAGCGGCGGCGTGTCCCATTTGTCGACCACCGCCTTGACCCGGTTCCAGTCGGTATGGCCTCTCGTGGGAAAGATGAAGATCACGGGCCGCCCCAGATAGGTGAGGTAGGCCTGATGTCCGGCGGCCTTCGAAGAAAGATACGTCTCATGGAACATCGTGAAATCGGCAATCGCTTCGTCGGTAGAGCCATCTTCCTCGCTGGTTTCGTCGTACATCATGGCGACTTTAAATTTGCGTTTCGCGGCGATGGACTGCACCAGCGCATAACTTTGATCGATGAAAGGCTCGCGGTCTCCATACCAATCCACCACGAATGCGGAGATTCCCATCGCTTTGGCGTCATGGATTTGCTTGCGGATGGCTGCGGGGTCATGCGAAGAATAGCCAACCGCACTCGGAGGAATATGCCTGGGGTGTCCGAACCATGCTTCGTAGACCGCTAGAATTTCCGGATTTTTCCCGGTGGCCCGATATTTCAATCGTACCGGCTGGGGGGATCCCGGACTGGAACACCCACGAGGCAGGAAAAGCAGAAAGAATAGAACAGTACTTGCACGACTTATCATAAGAATGTTTATTAGAAGGACACGATCACATTGCAGGTTGTACTAACAGCAGTATATAGCCCGGCGCACCGGTGATTTGCGTGCGGAGAAATAGGTTTTGCGCATCGAATGAAGAATTTTGGACTGGCTAGGCTCTGCGCTTGTTCCCTCAGTTTTTGCCTGCATTCACCCGCCAATCCTTCCCCCTTACGCGTTTATTGAGTGGAGTAGCAAAAACATGTTGACGAGTCCATCGCAAAAGCCCCAAACGCTGCAGGCCCGCATCCTGTCGGGCAGCGTGATCCTGCTCTCGGGCTCGGGACTTGCCACCGCAATCAATTTGGCTTACAACATTGCCGTCGCGCGCTTCCTGGGCCCGAACGGTTATGGCAACGCCACTGCGGTCTACACGCTGCTCACTTTGATCTCGGCGGTCACGCTCTCCTTCCAGATTGTGTCCGCGAAAGTCGTGGCGCAACAAAAGTCCTTAGAGGCAAAGTCTGCGGGCTATCGGTCCCTGCATTACGGCGCATGGACCTGTGGAATCGCAATCGCGCTTCTCATGCTACTGTTCCAGCAGACAATCTCGAATTATCTGAATCTGCCCAGCCCGGTCCTCGTCGTCCTGCTGGCAATTGGAATCGCTTTTTACGTTCCTCTGGGGAGCCGCCGCGGTTATCTTCAGGGGGCCTACGGCTTTCGCCGGCTGGCCACCAACCTGGTCCTTGAGGGTGCCGTTCGTCTGGTAGGTTCGCTGCTTCTTATCCAGTTGGGCTTTGGAGTCCGCGGAGTCATTGCAGCCAATTCGGCTGCGGTTGCCGTCGCCTACTTCGCGATCGTGCCCGCGTG